>JAJCYJ010000477.1 GCA_029262975.1 Saprospiraceae bacterium | reverse complement strand
GAAATGGATGATAATTTTATATTGGATTATTATCCTGCAGATGAGACCGTCAATGAGTTTGGATTTCAATTATTGGAAAACACATTGAATGGAGATCAGGAATTACTAAATCATATTGAACCTACGCTGAAGAATTGGGATAGTGAACGACTTGCTATAATAGACATGATCTTGTTAAAAATGGCCACAAGTGAGTTCATTTATTTTGAAAGTATTCCTACTAAAGTTACGGTCAATGAGTACGTCGATATTGCCAAGAATTATAGTACTGCAAAAAGTAAAGATTTCGTAAATGGTGTACTGGATAGAATCATGAAAGATTTTGTCGAAAATGGCTTGATTAAAAAAACAGGAAGAGGCCTGCAAGGATAAAAATGTCTAATACACCCGGAATCGTACACATCTTAGACTTTGGATCACAATACACCCAACTAATTGCCCGGCGGGTAAGAGAGCTAAACATTTATTGCGAAATACGACCGTATAATACAGATCTCAAGAATTTAGAAGGTGCAAAAGGCATTATTCTTTCGGGTAGCCCGGCTTCAGTTAACGGAGCAGGCAGACTTGAGGTAGATATCACCAAATTATCCAGGATAGCTCCTATCCTGGGCGTATGTTATGGTGCCCAATATATAGCCGATGTCTATGGCGGACAGGTAGCACCATCCGAAAAGAGGGAATATGGTAAAGCCATCATTCATTCAGATCACGAGAGTCTATTATTCCAGAATATTTCTCCGAAAAGTCAAGTATGGATGTCTCATGCCGACACAATACTATCTCTTGGACCAGGCTTCACTATTGAAAGTAAAACGGATACTATACCGATAGCCGGATTCAGTTATCATAAGGAACCAAACCCTATCTATGGTATACAATTTCATCCTGAAGTTACGCACTCGCTTGAAGGCAAGGAGATAATGAAGAATTTTCTTGTAGGCATTTGTGGGATGGACCAAAATTGGACTTCATCCTCTTTTGTACAACAAGCTATCGAAGATATCAGAACCCAGGTTGGAGATGAAAAAGTACTACTAGGTATTTCGGGGGGCGTCGACTCAACCGTTGCGGCTATGCTTATTCATCAGGCAATAGGGGATAACCTCACTTCTTTTTTTATCAATAATGGATTATTGAGAAAGGGAGAATATGAGGATGTAATGGACAAGTATAAAGTCCTTGGCTTAAATGTGAATGGTATCGATGCAAGCGAAGAATTTTTAAATGGCTTAGAAGATGTATCTGACCCTGAACAAAAACGCAAGGTTATCGGAAATACTTTTATAGACGTATTTCTGAGAGAAGCCAAAAAATTAGAAGATATAAAGTGGTTGGCACAAGGGACTATTTATCCAGACGTTATAGAATCAGTAAGTGTTAATGGGCCATCTGCGACCATTAAATCTCATCATAATGTAGGAGGCCTTCCGGACTACCTGCACCTTAATCTTCTGGAACCCTTAAGAATGCTGTTTAAAGATGAGGTAAGAAAAGTAGGGGAAGCACTTGGTTTACCCGAGATGTTCGTACAGCGACATCCTTTTCCCGGGCCCGGTTTGGCCATCCGAGTACTGGGAGCAATTAGCCGTGAAAAAATTCGACTTTGCCAGGAAGCCGATGCCATATATATCGACTTGCTTAAAAAGAGAGGATGGTATGATAAAACCTGGCAAGCCGGAGCCATACTTCTTCCTGTTAAGAGTGTCGGAGTGATGGGAGATGAGCGAACTTATGAGTATACTTGTGCCTTAAGAGCAGTAAATTCAAAGGATGGAATGACAGCAGAATGGAGTCAGTTGCCATACGATCTCTTAGCAGAAATATCCAATGAAATCATTAATTCAGTTAAAGGAATAAACCGGGTTGTCTATGATATCAGCACCAAACCGCCTGCGACTATCGAATGGGAATAATTGGCTTTTGGCCATCCTGTCATATTTATTACTTGCTGGGTGTGCATCAGCCACTTCATCCTCGTCACGTACAAAAGTTTTACCTCCTGATCCCAGGGAGATAAAGGAAGAAGCACCTGCTCTATCTGTTGATACCATTCAATGGACCTTTAATCCGGAAGAAGAATTCCCTCCAATTTCAATAGATTCTAAAGTCGCAGCATACAAATTTGAAAAAGTAGTAAAAGAACATTATCGTATTGTGCTTCTCCTACCTATGCGGATCAATGATGGCATTCCAAATCTCAGTTTAAATAATAAAAAGTTCGCAGATTTTTATGCTGGTATTAAACTGGCAGCCAGTCGAATGTCAGATATTGAGGCTTCCATCCAGGTTTATTATACGAATCGGGAGGAAGAGAAATTGGACGCAATACTTGCTGAACTTTCCTTTAACCTTCCTGACTTGATTATCGCCTCTTATGAAAGTGAATTGATAGCCAAGACAGCTCTTTTTGGGAAAGAGCACAGAATTCCTGTCATTAGCCCCTGGAAATCAAGTACGAGCATCGCAGATGATAATGTATTCTATCTTCAGATGAGACCTAGTATAGATCATTATTTTCAGCGCATAATTGAACATGTTAGTTATAATTATGACCATAAAGAAGTAAGGATAATCCAAAGAACTGATGGTCAGGATAATTCAAAAACGCGACTCCTTCATAAGATTCAGGAAGAATCTTCAGCTCTTCCTATAGTTATACCATTTGAAACTATTGATGTTGATTTAGATTCTTTGATGGATTCAGAATCAACCGTCTTCGATACTGCCATTGTATCAGGTATCAAAGCTTTTATCCTGCCGCATTATTCATCAAGGGATGAATCCTTTATATATTCCTGTTTGCGTAAAATGTATGGTGAGAAAGGTAGCACAGATTTGTATGTGTATACTATGCCCATTGCTCTGAGCTCTGAACGAATTGATATTAACATTCTGAAAAATCTCAATATTCGCACGGCTGAATTTCGATTCCCCGATCCAAAAAACAGACAAGTCAAGAAGTTTAGAAAAGATTTTTACCTCGCATATGGATGGTTACCAACTGAAGACGCCTACTACGGATTTGATTTAATGTCATTTATCGAATATGGTTTGAATAAGCATGGCCAATACTTTCATTATTTTATGGCAGGCAAAAGTCTTGATTTGATGCAAATGAAGATTAATATCCAACCATTCTACAAAGATGATGACCGGGATAGACCTGATTTTATGACTAATGATCATCTCTATATTATTGAATTTGATCGTGACCACTTTACTGTGAAAGATATCCGCTAATGGA
>JAJCYJ010000476.1 GCA_029262975.1 Saprospiraceae bacterium | reverse complement strand
GAACCAAAAAAAGGCTCGCGAAATAATACCAGCACGCAAGGCAGGCACCCGCACCCTCTATTTCGCTTTCCCAACGCTTCATTTGATCCTGCATATCCTAATCGATTTCTTACATTTAGATGAGATAAGTGAATGTTTATAATTGGATTTAATCATTATGACCCACTTTAAAAGACTAAGAGCCAAAAAGTACCACATTTAGAAATCAAAAGTAATTGCTGAATTATTGAAAGCACTTAAAGTTGAACATATACAGATTTAAGCTGATTCAGCTATTTGTTCAGGGGTCATTTCGGAGAATTCAGTGGATTGTTCATGGGTCATTTCGGAGATAAATTCCATGCATGGCTCTAAAATGAGATCAATCTTTGGATCAAACTCTAACGATTCCCTTGCTAAATCATCATTCTCCGTTTTACCAATTGATAAACCTCTCCTTTATTTTTGTCAATATTAAAAGTATATCTCACGCCCTGTTAGGATTGCACGATTTCAAAACGGACTGTATCTGGCATACTGGTAAATTGTTGAGTTTAAACTTCCTGCGCCCAACGCTAAAATGTTAATGAAATGTGCATAAGGACAAAGAATTATCTTTTCAAAAATTTGTGTATTGAAAAGTCTGAGATTTCTTGGTTTTCAAAGATGGTGTAATACAACTAATGCCACAAAATTTTATAAATAATGGCAAGTAACGGGATGAATAGCCAGGTTTTAAACTCACTTAAATTTCATGGTAGTTTGACAGAAAAGTACTATGCTAGCAGGCTCTACTCATACATTTTAGGGTTACAATATAAACCTTCGTTAAATTTTACTTTGTAATAGAGGAGTGACAGAATAGAATGGTATTCTTTATAATTAAATACTGAAAATTGGGGATTGTGCATCAACTGGTTTTGATGTAATTTGAATCTTAATCATTTATTACAAAGTGCATGTACATAGAGAACATAGACAAATGAACATTCAAAAAAAGTTAGATCATTTAATAGAGAATGCCACATTACCTGCTGAAAATCTAATAGCGAATGAGATTGCTCATGAAAGATTGAATATTTCATTAACTATCGGTAGTAAAGAAGAAATTAGTCGTGATGAAGAACATGAGGGAAATGTGATTACAGCCCAATTTTTGAATTTAGCCATGAATGTGGCTTCAGAAATAAGTAAAGAAAAATTCAATCTGACCGGTGCCTTCGTCAAAGGTCCGCTTAAACTTAGCACTTGGAAAACCGAATTAAATATTTGGTTTGGATATTGCAATTTTCAAGGTGGGATAATTATCGATGGATGTTCACTTAGAGAACTTATTTTTATAAGTTGTATTACCCGACAATTACATATTGCAAAAAGTACAATAGCCGGAAATTTTGCGTTTATGGGAGTCCTTACTTTAGGTCGAGGACTTTGCCCTGGATCTTTGTTTTGCACAGATACAATTTTTAAATCCAATGTTGTAGTCACGCATTCCTCTTTTAATGCACAAATGATAGAAGATCAGGATCAATACGAACAGACCGTTTCGGGGGATAACGCTGTAGGGTTCTTGCGCTGTAATGTAATTGGAAATTTTTCATTCGAAGACATTACAACATTCGGAAGATTACAAATCTATGCAACCCAATTTAACAGCTACTTTCGCATAGCAGATTGTGCACTCACAAATCCACTCCGTAAAATAGTGTTGGAAACTAATTTTTCAGAATTTTCTCAAGGTGTTCTTATAAAAGATAGTTTTTTTTGGGGAGGTCTTTCATTCGACTCAACTCGTGTTACATCACAATTAGAATTAAATAAAGTTGTAATAGCAAATTCTGTACAATTCGACGAGTCCAAGATAGAGCATGAAATTAATTACCCTGTTGGTCTTAGAACTGATCAATGTGCTGTGTCCGCTAAAAATGCCAAAACAGGTATGTTAGAAATACGGGAGAGCATAATCGCAGGCTATCTTAACTTTCGTAACATGTCCGTCGATACAGATTTCGTACTTGCCAGTACTACTCTGAGCAGCGATAATAATGTTGCTCTGGAAGAAGGTTCACGTATTTTATTCTCCAAGATGGACAAAGAACCGCAGGCAATTGATACCGTAACAGAGGTTCAATCAGGACTGTATTTTATGCTTTGTTCTGTTGGTGGTCTAATGACTTTACAAAATATAAAGACCGATGATGAATTTCATGTTAATCTCGATTTCGCAACTGTGCGTATCATGAACGATGATGAGACAGCCTGGCCAAAACCCGGCTTTCTTTCTTCTAACGGATTAAAAGTAACAGAGTTTGCTGGAGATATTCCACTCGAACGCAGGAGTGAATGGGTGTTGCTACAACAGGTTGATCGCTTTAGTGTTCAGCCCTATCAACTTGTAGCTAGGCTACTAAGAGAACGTGGACTTAATAATGAAGCAGACGAACTGTCGATGGAATGGATTAAACTTCGTGCAACAAAGAGTCCAATACCCCGATTACAAAAAATGGGATACTATATATCACGATATACAATAGGCAACGGTTACAGACCATTCCGTTCTCTTTTATGGGCATTTGGGATAATTCTTGTATCTACTTTAGTCTTTTGGGTGGGTCAACCATTCATAATTTCAAAATCGGATATCATTTTAGTCAAGGATTTTAGTCCGGTGATGTTTGCGATCGACTCATTTATTCCAATTATCCAATTTGGACATGAAGATAATTACATCATTCTAATTTCTGAAACTGATATCATTACATCATTGATGATACGCGCCTATTATTGGTTGCACGTGGCTGCAGGGTGGATAATTACAACCATTAGCGTTGTCGGCTTCTCAGGGATAATTCGAAAGGGTTAATCTAATGTATCCGTCCGGGTAACTTAACATATTCTACAATTATGGACATCAATTCAGCTAATTCAATGTTTTTTAAATACTTTCTATGTGTGAGTCATTCTGTCTTGTGTATTCACTTCTTGATAGCTATCTCTACTGTTGGATGCGCACACAGTGACCATTAAAATTAACCCGCGTTAAATATTAGAACAACGCTCCTAACTAAAGCCTGAGACTACAGCTAAATATATTTCGCAAAGCACTAGACTTGCTTGCTTTAACATATTCGTCCAATGTCATAGTAACTCGGAGAGTGGGGCTTTGTTTTACACCAAATGTAAAATGCACATGCATCTGTATCTTATGACCTTCTAAAATTTCTCAAAAACGCTACCTTAGTGGAATGAGCTATATAAAAATATCCGTCCTATTCATATGCATTGCGGTAAATATAAGTTGCAATAAACAGGTCCCTGTTGATGAAGACAAATTAGAAAAACGATGGATGAAAGGTAATCTCCACGCACATTCTTATTGGAGTGATGGGGATGAATTTCCCGAAGTTATCATGGATTGGTACAAATCGAATGGCTATCAATTCGTCGCCTTGTCTGATCATAACACTTTGGCGGAAGGGGACAAATGGGTCGTAATTTCGGAAGATTCAATTTATCAAAATGCTTTTAAAAATTATTTGGACAAATATGGCTCTGATTGGGTTAATCACAAATTAGATTCAGGACGGATTCATGTCCAACTAAAAACCTATGAGGAATACAAGAGAATATTTGAAGAGAAAGAAGAATTTCTAATTATTCAATCAGAAGAGATAACCGACAATTTTGAAGATAAACCCCTGCACATGAATGCTACAAATATTCAAGTGACAATTGAACCACAGGGGGGCAATAGTGTAGTGGAAGTACTTCAAAATAACATCGATGAAGTGATCAACCAAGGAGAAGAAACCGGCATACCCATACTTCCACATATCAACCACCCAAACTTTGGCTATGGCATTAGCCTTGAAGATATGATCGCTTTAAAGGGTGAAAGATTTTTTGAAGTATATAATGGTCATCCTATGGTGCATAATTTAGGGGACTCTGTCCATATGTCTACTGAAGAGATGTGGGACCTTATCAATATCTCATATATAAATAATAATCAGCCAGTGATGTACGGCATCGCTACTGATGATTCTCACCATTACCATGTTATGGGTGATAAGTGGAGTAATGCAGGTAGAGGTTGGATCATGGTACAATCCGATTCTCTGACTCCGGCATCATTGATAACTGCAATGAATGCAGGAAAGTTCTATGCTACAAGTGGCGTAACACTCAAGGGGCTGGAGACAGATGAAAATAACCTGTCTGTTGAAGTTAGCGCAGAACCCGGTATTGCCTACACAATATCATTCATCGGATGCAGAAAAGATCAATCAACGCCTGAAGTCTTTAAGTCTGTGGAAGGAACAGAGGCTATATTCGAATTAACAGAAGACATTCTTTTTGTGAGATGCAAAATTACCTCATCGAAATTACATAGCAACCCGATCGAAAATATATTGTATGAAATGGCCTGGACACAGCCGGTAATTAGAAAAGACTAATATTATGTTTTGAAGGTGGATGTAACTACAATGGATGTAGTTAGCAACACTGGCTGACGTCATTTACTTCCTTTTAGACTAACGTTTGAAGTCTTTATAAGACTTCATTTCGTTGGCATGCCAAGCAACCAACACTGGCTAACAACATTCACTACATCTTAGACTATCGTATAAGGTCTTTATAAGACTTCATTTCGTTGATTTTTTAAAAAAGGAGTGAACTAGAAAATAGATGTTGTTGGATGTATATTTTTCATATTACTGGTTACCACAATTCACATATTAAAACAGGATATAAGATTGTAAATTCAGGTTCCATTCTGTATGTTTTCTATATTTATGAATATTGCATATTGTATTAAATTCCACCCCCTGCCCTCCTTAATTGGGATAGGATTGTGCTTATAATAAATTGGTTCTAATTATAGAAATTGTTACTTATTTAATCAAGAACACTTAGACGTGTTTATAAATTGACCTTTGATATTTCATAAAACCATTTCGTTAAGTTGGTTTTAAGAATGACTTTTGGAATTGCATTTATTTCGCTTGTGTCGCATATACAAGTCGAATAACAATTTACTTAAAATGGAAAATTTAGAATATAAAGACACAGTCATTTTTAATTAAATGAACATCCATTTGTGGGAACGGAATGCCAATGCCTTCTTTATCAAAGGTCTTGTATACTTGCTCATTTAAATTAAAGAAAACATTCCAGTTTTCCGGCGTTTCTACCTATGCTCTTACGGCCATATTTACTGAGCTGCCACCTAATTCAGATACAACAATAAAGATGGGAGGTTCATTTAATATGCGTGCATCTTCATTTGCTAATCTGGAGATGATGCCCCTCGCTTTATCTACGTCATTGCCATAAGCGATTCCAAATATCCAGTCAACTCTTCTGGTCATTTCTGTTGAAAAGTTGGTCATGAGTGAATTGGATAATTTTCCATTTGGAATAATGATGGTTTTATTATCAGGTGATTTTATAATTTTATTAAAAATATGTACCTCACTTACAGTTCCTCTAAATCCCTGGGCTTCAATTATATCTCCTATTTTATAAGGTTTGAAAATCAGGATGATTATGCTTCCTGCAGAATTTTGTAATGCTCCGGAGAGGGCCAAACCAATCGCCAGACTGGTGGCTCCGATAATAGCTGCTAATGAAGTCATTTTCAGATCAATGGTGCTTAATGTAGTAACGACAAGTAATACGTTCAAAAGGACATTCAGAAAACCTTTAATAAATGGCTTAAGTGAGGGTTCTATCTTTCTCTGAGATCCATAATTGAGCATTTTTATAAACCATTTACCCACAAACCATATTATTATGGCCAATATGATTTTGGGATCATACTCATAAGATAGGGGATAGCATGTGTTAATATTTGGGCTGAATCCATATAGTTTTTTGAAGGGGGCAAATGTACTTCTTTTTGGTAGTGCTTGAAGGCTTGATTATTGTCGTTCATTTCTGCCTGCCAGGTGAATATAAAAGTTTGTCATTTTCAGTTATCCCTTTGTAGAATTAGTTCAAATTATCTCAAACAGGATTTGTTATAAACTTTTATACATGGATTGAAATCCTATAATTTACAAATTGCAAAACATCCTGTTTTGTGGCAAAGAAAAAGAGATTTCAGTCGATTCCAGATAGAATATTGCGACTGATGATCGGTAGTTTATAATGAATAAAGGATAAGGCTTTATCCTTATGATCTAAATTAGAATGATCATAGTTAGAAGTTAGTATCCGTAGAGTATCATAGAGTTTAGAAATATGTATTGGCCATCAACACCAATTAGCGTAATTCTTCATTGATCAGAATAACAATATAATCAGCGTGCAACTCTCCTGTAAATCCTTTTGCTGGTTTAGAATCGAGTATGTCCGACAGACTTTTTCCATTTGAGACCTGAACTGCCACACGATCCCATATTTCCTGGAGCATATCCCTGAATGCGATGAGATCCGCCTTTTTGGATAATTGTCCATGGCCGGGAATTATTAAGGTCTCATCATTGCACATGGCTATCAACCTATTTGCTGCTGCTATCATCCCACTGACACTTCCGCCATTAGGGGCATCGATGAATGGTATGCCATAACGCACGAAGACATCACCCATATGGAATACGTTTGACTCTTCGAAGTAGATCACAGCATCGGTATCTGTATGCGCATTCTCCACATGTATTACCCTGATAGTCTGATCGTAAAGATGCATTGACATAGTAGAATTAAACGTGATCACAGGTAAGCCCTCAAGTGGGTATTGCTCCTGAAGAATGGTATCAAATCCAGGCACCTGAACCAACACGTCTTTTCTCAATCGGGTTCGTGTATTTTCATGGGCTACAATCGTCGTTCCAGACTTACCAAAGGCCTTATTTCCGTCAGCATGGTCAAAATGAAAATGTGTGTTGATCGCGTAGGTAATATTTCCATCGCCAATGTCCGAAAGTGCGGCTTCAATTTTTGCAGATAATGGCTCGAACTGATCATCTACGATCAAAAAGCCTTCATCTCCATTTAATACGCCTATATTTCCACCTGCACCAAACAACATGTAGATGTTATCGCGCACGTGCTGTGAAGTTATCTGTACATCTGAGAAATCCTGAGCCTGTACCCCTGACAAGCCAGAGATGAAAAGAATCAAGGATGCTATAATGATCTTCATAATCGGTTATCTAATTGTTTGTTAAATCTAATAATATTCCCACATTCTATTCCAATCACTTGATATCGATCCGACTGAGTTAATAGGAATTTACTGTAACATGACTATATATGGGGATATGACACAGGATCTATATCTTTTAAGGTTATTTTGATGCTGTGGTAAGTCGTTTAGCGAATACACTATCAACGTTTCAATGACGGGAAGCTGTCTGAATATCAAAATGGGCATTACTGACGAATTATACATAATAATATGACATGCTGAAACGAGTAACCTGGGCATCCACTCTTTTTAGATTATGTCATGGATCCTACTAATCCATGGGTCTGATGGAGAATTACAGGAATGTGAAGAACAAAAAAACAGGAAACAACTAACGTTTTTAACTCTGAATGCTCTCTGCCATTCTTTTTACTGCCTCGCCAAGATCGGCAACAGACATTAGGAAATCTTCATTTTTGAATTGTGTAATTCTCGAATCTTCATGGAATACTGGGAGTGTCCCCGATATTAAATAGTTCATATTCCATCGAGGGTGTTTTTCAGAAATTTTCAACAGAACCTGAATTTGAAAATTCTTATTGTTTTTTATCGTCCGTGAAACTGTCCCGTTAGTTATCCCACAATTCATTTCAAAACTTCTAATGGATATACCTTCACGATCAATCATTTCTTTTAGTCGCTTTAAAAATTCTGGCATCATTTGTACGATATTTTAAATGAAATGAATAAAATTGTCTGATATATCATATGATCAGATGGGTATTGGCAGCTTGTTATAGTAACTTTATTTCCTAATATTACTTTGTTATGATGACTATCTTAAAAGCAAATCAGTACAAATTCATATCAAGAAAACAATCTGTCACGTGTCACATCTCAAATATATACAAATTTTTGTATACAATACTTAATATATATAAGATTTAACATATATGTTCTTCGGTTGTCTCCTTTGGTTTGACACAGCGTTTTCCTTTTCAATAGGGGAAATGTAACCGTTATTTCATGTGGAAGGATTAATTGTAACCTGATGTCACACATGTTATATTCTTGATTCACAAAATGGATTTATGGTAAGGCGAAGTTCTTTACTGCCAGAACTTAATAACTATAGAAATGGAGGGACCTCGATCAAAGAATCATCCAATATAGTTGTGTAATAAGTTGACGTTTCGTGAATGGCTTAATGATACTCTTGTAAAATGCATCTTTTGAATTATATTTAAAATTGATCCCATAATACTCAGGTAGTCAATAATTTATACGGATAAGTTGATATTTTAAGTCCAATTTCTTAATCAGATATTAAAGTGAATAGATGAGGATTGTCGCCTCTCTCATACAAATTTCAAATTTGAAGACACAAAATTCTATTCTTTGGAATTCATGCTAGGTTTTTACTATTCAACATCTGAATGCTGAAATGAGGTTTACTTCGAGCATGGATTCTGATATGGTCATACTTCTTCATTATTAATGAATAAAACCAGTTTATCAAAGGTTTTCTTGAGCATATTGCATCGGTGTAAATGTTTAAGATTCAGTCTCAGAACAGGATAAAGCGAAAGCTCATTCGACGTGCCCTGATATCAATGTTTTTCACTCAAATACTCAGGCGATAACGGAACATATAAAATAAATATTTAATGTGATATTGTCTTATTACTGAGCCATATGATAAATATTTACCTATATATATACTTATTATAGAATAAATACTAATAAAATATGGTCATAGACGAACAGATACCATATACACATATTACACATTTATTTCATTAGTGTTTAAAATATTTTATATTTGTAGGATAAATCGTACAAGTGAACTCCATTCCTATGCCTTTTGGCTATAGTGACACACAGAATTGAAAATATTAGTATGATTAGGTATAAACTATTGTGCGCTTTGATCTTGATTTTGCCAATCAAGTCGTTATGGGCTACCAACGGATTTGATATACGATTCGAACTTGATGATAATAGTTGTTTGCCAAGTACGGTTTGTTATGATGTACAAATTAGATCATCAAATAACCAGGGCTGGAATCTTGCAACCCAGAATTATCGAGTTTTCTTCGATGGAGCTAAAGCTTGGTTTAATAAGGAATTATCCTACAGTCTATTGCCAGAAGATAAATATTCGGCCTTTATCTTACGAGATGTGATAGAAAATGTCGATGCATCATTCTTAAGTACAGATTTACTTTTTTCGGATAATCTTAGTTTTATCAATTTTTCTATCGATCTCATGAATGTAGCTAATGGGGGTATGTTTTTGCCTTCTAATCAACAATGGTTATCTACTGCAAAACTGTGTTTTGACTATACAGAAGAAGCTTTAGAGAGATCTGTTAGCTGCATGAACATGGTATGGGGCAGGAAAGAATTGACAGAAAGCTATGCGCCCGCATATGTATTAATAGGAGAATGGCTAGACAGTTATGTAGTGCAGGATACAAAAGGAAATGTGTATTCTGATCTGGATATACTGAATGGTTGTGTAGCAACTGAAATAATAAGTATCATGGAACATAATATCCCGTGTTATGGCGATCCGTTCGGATCTATAGAAATAATCAATAATGGTACGAATCCGCCATATTCAGTTAAACTTAATGGTGAAACAGCGGATATAAACAAACTTATTCCAGGAGTTTACGAAGTGAAAATTGTAGATAATAGTGGATGTGAATTTAGTCACGAATTTGAAATCTACGAACCAGAACAACTCAATATCAACATAGACAGTTTGGTTGCCCCGCGGAGTTCTGAATCATCTGACGGATTAATCAGGGTATCAGTCTCCGGCGGCACTCCTCCTTATTCTTTCGAATGGTTTAAACATGATACAGTGGTCTCTACTGAACAGAATATGAATGCAGCACATGCAGGATCCTATGAATTATGGATAACTGATAGTAACGGATGTTCCGTCTCATCCCAAGTGATCCAAATGGACGCTAAAACATCGATTAACGATCCCGGACTATTTGATGATTTGTTAATTTATCCTAATCCAGCAGGGCGCGAAACCACCGTGCGGGGACTTTCGTCTTCTTTCGACATTGTACATGTAGATTTGATAGATGTCCTGGGTCGTTCACATCAAGTACAATATAATATAGCTGAAGATCACATAGTCATATTCCTTGATAATTTTCCCCCGGGCTTGTTTGTATTAAGATTAGGATTAACAGAGAACAAAACGATCACCAAATGGCTCGTGAAAATGTAGAATATGCTCTGTTATTTATGATGTATTGACAACTAATCTTGCCGTCGAATTCAGGCCGGGACACTGTAGATAGGTGGGGCCCTTCAAAAAAAGATTCTTTAAAATGCTAAATGCGTTCATCGCGTACATGATCAATGATCTTGTTCAGCTGTGTCATATTACGATCTTCAAGCTGGGCCAAATATTTGTCTGAATCACCTGATTCAAAGATGGTTTTGACAGCGAGCATTTGTAATTCATACGATTCTGATACAGCACACTCGACTAAAAAAGGTAGTGTCGTTAAGCTCTTAAATTTGTAGAAGGAATTCAATATTTCTTTTTTTACCTCATGGCTTACCGTTGCGTATAAGTCTTTTAAGGGTTGCTCAACTACTTCTGCGCCCAATCTTGTCAGTGTTTTTATCGCTTCGATTTTAAGTTGATCATTCTGCACATATAGAAATCTTAAAAGATTAGGCATCTCTTTATAGCATTGTAATAACCTTATTAAGCGACAGCCGAAAATTTTCAAGGAGTCATTTTTAGTAATCCATTTGTTCAGTTTTGGCATCTCCTGTTGACTTGTTTTTTCTAAAAGTTGGATAATGTTGAGTTGTTGCCACTCTGAGAGAAATTTATCAGTTTTAAATATTATTTCAAGTCCACGAGAGGGGTTTAATTTGAGTATTGCTATCAGTAATTGTTCTTTTACTGCTCTTTTTT
>JAJCYJ010000475.1 GCA_029262975.1 Saprospiraceae bacterium | reverse complement strand
TTGGTACCTGGGACCAGGAGGTGCCGGCAAATAATGAAAAGTCTTTATCGCCCTCGACAAAGGTGCCAGTCAAATCAGTAGACCAAATATCTCCTCTTACCTGGTATACTTCACCAGCAATCAAAGTTATGGTATGCTTGGTATTTGAAAGCTTGCCACCTTGGGTAGGTCCAGTCAATGTGTAGTTAACTGTTGTCTCATCTTCGTTGGCCACTATCAAAAATTCTGATGGATAGATGCCATCAGCACCAAAAGTATTAGGTGGTACACCGGTAAAACTTACGACATAATATGCATCGCCGATAGAAGACTTTGGTAATACAACTGAGGCCTCCGATCTCATGCCAAAATATTGATGCATATAGACCGATATATCGGCACGGGAAGTAATTCTTATTGAGTTGTTATTAATTGATTCTGAACCGATCGTTTCGACAAAATCGGGTAGGGTGATCAGTGTAACATCATTGGCGCTGACCGTAAATTCTTGAGAAAATCCACGACCAGGTATACTGATAGTACCTCCGGTATTAACACGCGAACTTATCATAACAACCATCGTATTCTGACGTAAATCCCGGTGCTCCATAAATCCCAGCCAGAACTCTTTGCCTTCATTTGACTGTCCTGGCAGGAGCAAAGGAAAGCCTAAAAGCAGCAGCAATAATGCCTTGATTATCAATGACTTCATAAGCGGTTGGTGAACGATTATTGTCAAAAATAGGAAATCAATGCATTTGATAGATGAATTAAAAGATTTAGATTTTCTGAATTGAAAATTATTGTCTACTAAATACAAAGCAAAGATGAAGGTAATAGGTCAAATGTATTCAAACATTCAATTCAAATAATCATCAAGATTTGTAGAAAAGTAGGAGAGCAGTAGGTCAATGCGACCTCCTATTATTGCATTGTATGAAAAAAATATCAATATTCTTTTCATAAAGAGTATCATCGATTCGAAGAACGTGGCGCAATCCCCTGGTAATTATCAACGATCACACTAAATGTGCCACACTGTTCTTTGGCAGCAGAATAATCGACCTCGTATTTATACTTTCTCATGGATTCAAGACCATTACGCAAAGTCTTTGTATCCTTAATGGTAGTTTTGAGTTCATCGATCTCGATATAACTGACGGTACCTCTTCTATTGATACAAACTTTAAAAACAAGTTTTCCGGATTTGCCGCTAACCAATCTGATCATACTAGGATCGCGATAAATCACCTTACGGCCAAATATACCATCACCGGAAGCGTCAAATTCACCTTCTCCATATCCGCCATCGCCTTTGCCACTATCGCCATCATCGCCACTGTCATCGTTGCCTTTTCCTTCGCCGCTATCTCCACGTCCAGAACCACCTGCTCCATCTTTTATGGATGGGTCCTGATCAGAAGTACCTGGATTTGTTGATTTGCTGTCACCGGTTCCTTCCGCTTCCGCGGGTATACCTTCTTCCTCCATTTCGATCGGATCATCTGTAATATCTCCGATAATATCATCAAGGGTAGGGAGGTCAGGATTGAGGATAATTGGTTCATCGACAGGTACAGGATCCGTACTTTCCTGGGGTATATATTCTGGCTCAGGATCTTCCACATCGATCGGCTCTTCTACCGCTTGGATATCACTCTCTTCTGCCGTAGTCTCAGAGATCACTGGCTCGGTAGGAGTTGGATCTGTTGACTGAGGTTGTGGTGTTGGCTTCGGTGGTGTAGGAGTGGGGACTGGTACTTTGGAAGGTTTGGGTGTTTCCAATTTTTTAGGAGCCTCGGATTTAGCGCGTTGGGCACCCGCTGTAGATTTACTTCTATTACTATTAGAACTTTTGGTGTTCTTAAATTCTATTTCCTGAAAACTTACAGTTACCGCATATTGTGCATCGATTTTCTCGGTAGGATTTACGTCAAACCTTAATAAGAAAGCTATCAAAAGCAGGAAAACGTGGATCACAATAGAATTGCGAAGACTTTTGTTCCAATTTTTTTGATATACAAGATCCAATTTCATGAGATAAAGCGATTATTAAGATGACAACTTTTTATTTACGCAACCCTCAGTAAACATTAGCTTAATTCCAATGTTTTGTGTGGGCTTTATATAGAGATGCGATTTGAAAACGAATTACATATTTATGACAGATGCCTCATTAACGCTCGCGGTGCAAACATAATTATATAACACTTCATTTGTAAAACTTATATTACGTTTTAAGACGTTAAATTTCTATGTATCGAATTATTCTTCTACTCATCCTACCGCATTTCCTGATTGAATCTCTCAGAAGCCAGGAGATTGTGCTTTCAGACATTCAATGCTTCGATGAATCAGGACCCTTGCCGTTAGCTTTTGCTGGTGGATTAAAAGCACCTCAGTTTAATACGGTTGATCTCAATCTTGATGGTGTGGACGATCTGCTTTTATTCGAACGTGATGGTTCTGTTTTTGTCCCACTCATCAGAAAAGCAGATGGGTCTCTCAACTTTGAACCTTCTTATCGCGCTATATTTCCTCGTATAACTTCTTGGATGCTCATGAGAGACTATAATGGTGATGGCATCAAGGATATATTCTGTAGCCCGGTAGAGGTTGGCATACCAGGAGTGGCAGTCTATAAAGGAGTAGTAGCTCAGGGAGCATTAACCTTCGAGTTGGTTAGATTCCCAAAAGAAGACTTTAATATACTGTTCGTCCCAATTGGAAATATCAGAACCCAGATTTATACCAGTGTTATCGACATGCCAGACATCAGAGATATTGACGCCGATGGTGACCTTGATATTGTCGCCTTTGAACCTTCAGGGACCACGGTCTATTATTATAAAAATTTAGCTGTAGAAATGGGATTTCCTCTTGATTCTCTAGTATATCGGATA
>JAJCYJ010000474.1 GCA_029262975.1 Saprospiraceae bacterium | reverse complement strand
AAACACATCTTTACCACCTTCATCAGGGGTAATGAATCCAAATCCTTTAGCGGAGTTGAAAAATTTTACGGTACCAGTACTCATTTAAATTATTATATATTAAAAAATAAAAGGAAAAATTTTCGGGAGTTTTATACCCCTCAATTAATCCGGCTGCAAAATTAGTCTTTATTTACGTCACATACCGATTTATTATGTTTTTAGTTAATTTATTCCCTTTAGGAAGGTTATTTAACGAAAGGTTATGTCATGCGTCTTTCCTTAATTCCTCCACTTGAATATCGCAGGAATAACCGCCAAATTCAAAAAAGTAGAACTTATCAATCCACCCAAAATAACGATCGCCATCGGGCTTTGAATCTCATTTCCCGCCTGCCCACCTGCTAATGCAAGTGGTATTAATGCTAATCCAGTCGTCAATGCAGTAATCAGAATTGGATTCAAACGATCCAAAGAACCTTCAATAATCGTATCCCGATGATTAAGTCCTTCTTCTTGAAGCACCTGATAACGACTCACTAATAAAATACCATTTCGAGCAGCGATACCAAACAAACTAATAAATCCTATGGTCGATGCAATAGAGATGATACCAGATGTAAAATAAACCAGGAACACGCCTCCGATTAACGCCAATGGCAAATTCATCAGCACAATACCCGCTAATCGAAGGTTATTGAACTCCAGATAGAGTAAAAGAAAAATCACAAGTATCGCACCCACTGATGTAATTAATAATAATCGGGTTGCGCGTTCTTCGCTTTCAAACTGACCCCCATATTCAACTCGGTAACCTTCCGGGAGTGTGATGTTCTCATCTATTGAAGATTTTATATCATTGACAACACTTCGCAAATCTCGTCCTGCAACATTAGCGGAAACCACAATCTTACGTTGTACATTCTCCCGGTTGATTGAATAAGGATTCCCGGTGACATCAACGGTTGCAACATAGTTTAAAGGAATTTTTTGTCCATTGGGAGAATCCAACAAGGCATTTTCAATTGCTTTAGCCGAGTTTCGGTTTTGTTCATTGTATCTAACGACTAAATCAAAACTGCGTTGTCCTTCGAATACCTGCCCTAAGGGTTCTCCACCAAATGCCACATCTATAAAATCCATAAAATCGCCCAGATGTATGCCGTATTTCGCTAGCATAACCCGATTAGGGAGGATACGTATTTGTGGAACTTCTATTTGTTGTTCTACATTGAGATCAACCAATCCTGGAATATTTTCAATTTGTCGCTTAATTTGATTTCCAGTAGAGAAAAGTTTGTTCAAATCTTCTCCGAATATTTTAATGGCAATATTCGCCCTTGTCCCTGAAAGCATATGATCAATCCGATGTGCAATGGGTTGGCCAATGGTGATATTCGCTCCGGGCACAACCGATAATTTGGTTCTTACTTCTTCTAAAAATTCAGCTTCATCTCGATCGGTTATAGTAAAAGGCACATCTATTTCAGACGCATTTACTCCTTGTGCATGTTCGTCCATTTCTGCTCTTCCCGTCCTTCGTGAAGTGATGGCTACTTCTGACATTTCCAACATCAATTCTTCTACTAAACCACCAGCTTTATTACTTTCTTCAAGTGATGTCCCAGGAGGAGTTACGACACTGATCACCAAAGAACCTTCATTGAACTCCGGCAAAAAGCTACGCCCCAATCCTGTAAGTACAAAAAGGGAAAAGGCAAATAAAACGAGCGCAGATGCAACTATCATACGAGGCACTTTCAAAACCACTTTCAATATATTTCGATAACCAGAGGCTGCTTTTCGTTCTACCCAACTGCCTTTTGCCTGTCCTTGCAATCGCTGTTCATTTGTCAACAAATAACTGCTTAAGACTGGTGTTAAAGTGACTGCCACAAAAAGTGATGTAAATATGGATACGATAAATGAAACACCTAATGGTTGCAACAATCGACCTTCCATCCCGCTCAGAAAGAAAAGCGGAATAAAAGCTGTAATAATAATCAACGTGGCAATGAGAATGGAATTTCTGATTTCGCTCGATGCATCATAAATGATCTTTAAAGTAGGCTGACGGACATCGATTGGTTTAAGTACATTTTCACGAAGCCGTTTGAATATATTTTCAACATCGATAATCGCGTCATCAACTAAAGCCCCTATTGCAATCGCCATTCCGCCTAAACTCATCGTATTAATCGTATAACCAAAGAGTTTTAAAACAATGATGGTTACTAAAAGTGAAACAGGAATGGCTACTAAGGAAATAACCGTAGTCCGCCAATTGAGAAGAAAAAGAAATAGAATGATACTGACAAAAATAGCGCCCTCCAAAAGGGTCCTTTGCAAGTTGTCAATCGAAGCCTGAATAAAATTGGCTTGCCGAAAAATATGTGTGTTAATAGTCACCCCACTGGGCATCTGTTCTTCTATCGATGCCATTCTTTCATCAATAAGTGATGTTAATTTCAAGGTATTTGCATTCGGTTGCTTCATCAAAGTGAGGATAACCGATGATTTTCCTGACACTGCAGCATCCCCGATTTTGGGTGCAGTTCCGATGGTGACTTCTGCTACATCATCAATCGTTATAGGCCTGGAATCTTTCAATTTAATTAAGGTCTGTCCAATTTTTTCAACCGAACTCGTTCTACCTTCTCCTTGAATAAGATATTGATTACCAAATTCATTGATAAATCCACCTGAAGCATTATGAGTCGAGGCTTCAGTAGCATGTTCTAATTCTTCGAGGGAAACCTCAAAGTATTTTAACTTTTCCGGAGAGGCGAGCACCTGGTATTGCTTATATCCTCCGCCAATTGTGATGACCTGTGCCACTCCGTTTATAGCCAATAATTGAGGGCGGATATGCCAATCTGCCATCGTACGCAATTCCATCGGAGGTATGCTATCGGAAGTCAAACTCAACAACATTATTTCACCCATAATTGAGGAAATAGGAGCAAGAATTGGCCTTTCTACACCTATGGGCAATTTCCCTTCTACAGTCGCTAATTTTTCTGCCACAATTTGTCGGGCTTTATAAATATCTGTTCCCCATTCAAATTCTGCCCAAACAATAGAAATACCCATTGCTGATGAAGAGCGAAGACGACGAATATTAGGTGCGCCGTTCAAGACAGATTCAATTGGAAAGCTGACGAGTCTTTCTACTTCTTCAGTAGCCATGCCGTGAGATTCAGTCAAAATCGTGACAGTCGGAGCGGTCAGATCGGGAAATACATCAA
>JAJCYJ010000473.1 GCA_029262975.1 Saprospiraceae bacterium | reverse complement strand
CGCAGAACAACTAGGTTTAACGCCAAGTACATTGCGAGATAGAATGAAAAAACATGGAATTTCAAGACCTGAATAACTATTATAATTGGGGGGGGTAATTCTTATTGTGGATAGAATAATATCAACCTCATTTTTAAAATTTGAGGATTGGAATCTTATTTATTTATAGTCGAAGGTCGATGTGCTTTGAATAGTCTTCGATCTAGTTATCTAATTGATTATTAGAAACTACATGGCGAATAGCTCAATATAGAATGTCTTTTATTGAAAATTTATTTGACTCTTAAGGGATTAACTCAATAGCTCTTTAGGATCGAAGCCTAATGTAATTAATGTATCTATAACTAATTTGTCTTTACTTTTAATAGCCTTAACCCAAGCGGAAAAGAGCGATTTTTTAGAGTTTAAAAATTCACTTCCCGTTTTGAATTCATTTCTTAGAAACTTCCAAATTTTTGTTATTACATCTTTTTTATGATTCTTCCTTTCTGTATTCAGTGCTTTGTCAGCGTCGATATAATCAGTGACTAGCTTTCGGATAAAGTTGAAGTCATTTATCAATTCCAAAATCAAAAGTCTTTCAAGATCTATTTGAAGACTATTCAGATCACTGACGATTGTATTTTCTTCTTTTAGCCAATTTCTAAGAATTACCCGCTTCATTCCTAAGTATTGTGATGGAGATGTACTAGTTGAGCTATTTTTAAATTGTGCCGTTAGGCTTTTCATTTTATTGAACAATGTATTTTCTGATTGATCCTTGGTCAATTTAGCGAAGTCATCAGCCGGATCCTTTTTCAGTTGTTTATTTGCAGCAATAAACATGGTTACAGCTTGTTTTAAATCGGTTAATTCACTCATCAAATGGAGGGCTGCTCTTTCTCTTTCTTGTACCAGAGTCAGACGAGCTAGTCCAAAGACTTGTATGGAGGCAATTCCTTTGTCTGATAGTGCTTGAATCATACCAAACTTTTCTTCAAATTCAATCTCACCTGAATCAAATAATGTATTCTTTCTTCCTTTGTGCTGTACAAATGTTAAGTGATCTTCTGGGTTATCTTCACCTGGATCGATAAGAAGTTGTAAATCTTTTTCATCACTTATTTTAATTAGTGGATCATCTATGCGCTTGTCTGGATCCAAATATGGAAATCTTGAACCTTTACCCAGAGTTTCTTCCTCAAGAGTAGATTCGGTGATTGCGGTGCCTGAATTTTTTGCAGCATTAAGCTGGGTGCTTACACGATTACAAGAGTTGCATGAAAGCAATAAATTATACCAGTCAGCTGCTAACCAATAATATCCAGGTTTTATTTTTTTGTGCTCTTTTAATGGCTTTTTCACTTTATCCGACAGGTTTTCAATACCATCTATACCTGCGTCAATTGCGGATTTTGGGCGAAAATGCTCTACATCTCCTGGCTGACCTTGAAGGATGCTTGTCTCACAGTAAGCACACTTGCCATTATATACGCTAATAAGATCAGTCTTTGTTTGACCATATGCTTTGAAAGAAAAAGATTTTATCTTATAGCTGTTGTCCTGAGCGAATTTTTTTAATTCCTCTTTATAATGTATTTGTGCTTTTTCAGTTTCTGTTTGTAGCTTTTCGATCACTGTTTTAGCAACGTCTAATTCCTCCGGAGCATATCTTTTAATTCTTATCATTTTCCTTTCGATTAGAGGATTAATCAAATAAAGCTTCGTCCCATTTTGCTTTTAATTCGACGATGATCTCCTTTTCTACATCTTCCGATTTTATATTGTTTTCTTTTTGACTAAAATGATCAAATTTTTCTTTTATAACCTTGTATTCCAATTCCTCTTTTACTGAACTGCCTAACATAACATTGTGCTGTAACACTTTTGCTTCGAGATCATCCATTTCTTTCATTTGGTCTGCAGTAAGATTGTTACCCATCGCCTGCAATTCATAATAGCGATCAAATTTTCTTTCTAAAATTGGGTCAAGGACTGAATTTAATCCAAAAAATGATGAGGTCAATAATTGGTCTACTCTTAAGTCCTTGGGCGAGGGGAGTTCCGTTTTAATATTAATACCATTTTGGTCGTCGTGCTGCACTACAAAGACTTCACCCTTTTCGAGACCGCGAAGACATAGTGGTTCATGTGTTGTAACGAGAAAGTTCATTTTTGGAAATGTGCGACGCAGGGCACCTACAATCCACATCTTCCATTGTGGGTGTAAGTGGACGCCGATTTCATCAATTAATACAGTGCCCTCTGCTTCTTGCAGTCGGGTGCGTTTATCACCGTCGCCATATATCTGAAAGAGTCCGACCATTATATCTAGAGCCAGTGCGATTACCGCCTTATATCCGCTGCTTAGAAAATTTAAGGGCACCAGTTCACCAATATTCTTTTCAAAGAGAATTTGCCATTTGCCATTTTGATGCTCCCTAATGAACCTGCGATTTGAACTGGTTGCTTTAAGCATAAGCAGATCCATGAGACTGACACTTATAGCATCAAATAAATCATCATCGACGTTGTCCGGGTCGCGCAACCAATCCTGTACATTATCCAATTGTTCGAATGGGTCAAATAAATTTTTGATTCTGATAAAATCCTTTTTGAAGCCGCGATCTTTATCCTTGGTCAATAATCGTGTAGCCCCGTATCCCATCATTATTATTTGAGGTTCAGGTTCATTTAATTTGAATGACTTACTTTCTTTATCAATTGTAAGTATGATGGGGTCTGGCCTGTCTGTTAGATATACTTTAGTAATACTCTTAACAGGTCCACCACGTGTCACATATTCTTCTGCGTCAAATTCAAATTCATTTAATCGCATCTCACCCATGAGTGTCATCGCTACTGCCTGAAGAACAGAACTTTTTCCTACACCATTTTCCCCTAACAGCATTAGCCAGGGATGTCGCGACTCTCTAGTCTCCTCATCTTTTAGAATATTTTTTGGAAACTCAAGAGTAAGTTTCCGGATATTCTTGAAATTTTCAATCTCAACTTTTCCTATCCATTTTGAGCTACGAAAGTATGCAAGCCTATCTGTACTTTCTGATTCATGAGTTGTTTTTACCAGATCATCCAGAGAATAGGATCTTGTATTAGAATAATAGTGATCTACTTTTTCCTTGAGGTACGCCTTGGTCAAGGTCTTTGCATTTTTTACTAATTTTTCTTTTCTTATAGACTGACCATGGTGGCAGGGCATGACATCCATGAGATGGTCGAAGTCTTCAGATGAAAAATTAATTCTGGCGTTGCTGATAATCGCGCTTAAGTAAGGTTGTCCGGGAGAGAATAAGTCTCCCGATGCATAATACTTATGTTCTTTTTTATTTAGAAAGTTTTCAATTTTTGTCATGGCGAATTGTATCGCCATAGCACGATTTGCCATTAATCCTGTTCTGTTAAGACCAACTATTTCAATTGTTGCTTCGCCATACTCGGTAAGAGGAATTGCCCTTGGTCCATTAAATGAAATATCTTCTTCCTGAAAGTCCTCTTTTTTGCAAGGGTCTATTAAGAGCGCATTTTCTTCTGATGTATCCTGACCTCGTGAGATACGCTCACCTTTGACTGGAAAGCGATCTCCTTTTTGATTTCCGCAACTTTCACAACACAAGTAGAAATTTTCCCATTCGAAGGCTAACCACCAGTAATGTTCAAAACTACTTCTCCCATAATCGTCTTTGGCCCAGTTTTCAGGTCTGAATTCTGTAAAACTTGTCTTGCTGCATTCAGTTAACAATAGTTTATCAAAAGCTGTAAAATATCCACCCATTACGGAATCATTCGATTCTTCTTGCCATCTTGCTTCTAATTGGCTATATCGTTTATTTAACTGTCCGAGTTGGCTTACTTCGTCTTTTGAATGTTTGTAAATCGATCTTCTTTTAAGTCCTGTTCCCATTAGCGTTTTACGCATTTCCACTAATACATCACTGATGAGCAAACTTTCACAAAAAGCACACTTATTATTAAAGAGTTCTGTTAATGTTATAATTAAGTCCAGGCCTATGACCGTGTCTGGAATTTGTAAAAAATTTTTTGGCTTAATTCGATTATGTATATGTTTTGAATCCCGGTAATGGTCTTCTGTTAATTGAATAAGTTGAAGGACTGGAGCAGATTGGAAAAATTTAGGTTTGGATACAGAATTGCGATCTATATATATCATGTGAAAAGGTTGTAATAGTTGGCAGTTGCTAAAGGGTAATCAATATATTAAAATGACTTGTAAAGTAATATAGTATGGCGAGTAAACATTAAAATTCTCAAAAAAAGAGGCTCCATTAATAATAGAAGCTTATGATTTCATGTCACAATTATATCCGATACAAGGTACAGATTCGGGAGAACTTAAATAATTTGATTTTTTTTACAAAAAGTATGCTTCCATTGGACGGGAGACATTAGCAGGACGAATCCAATCATTACAATTCCATCCTAACAGTTCTTCGGTGAGATAGATATCTTTTATACATAGATTGACTACCGCATTGTAATGTTCAACTTTCAATGAAGTTGTGTAGTGTCCGACATTTTGCGCTGTGCAATCCAATTCCTGGTAGGGTACATTGAGAAATTGAAGTACCTGATAAAGTAGCACTTCAGTATCAAATTTGAAATCGTCGGCTCTCAGAAACAATAGCTGATGTGGATCAAAATATTGGTATAGCCTCTTTATTTGAGTACCGTACATACTGCGACTAAGATAGGAGGTAGTAAGTCGTGGGGCATCTAAAATATTGGTATCTAATTGTCTTGATTCATCACTGATAGCCTCCATAAACGGTCTGTTTTCTAGACCGTCGTATGTTGCCTGTGACCAATGAGAATAAGCTCTTTCTGCGGGGTTACGCAGGATAGAAATTAACTTTAACTCTGGATTGTAATTTTGTAACCTTTTAATACTCAAATCATTAAAAATATAATCGGCACACACTTCACCATGAATGATTTCTGGTGCTGAAGAGGTGTAAAGAGCATCATATTGATAATCGTCTTCTTTTACATCTCGATACATTTCATTGTTCAAAAAAGAACCTGATAAATCTGTAGGACACAGCTTTATATGGGGGTGTTGAGAAAGACAGTAGGCTAGACTGGTTGTACCACTTCTTTTCGTACCAACAACCATAAATGAGGCTTTTGCTGATTTTGTGCGCTTCATTATATGTGTAATTTACATATTATAGGTTAATTATATGTATAAATCCCGATATTCCTGCTATATACACATATAAAATTTCTGTAATGGATAAGATTATATTGGAAAAGTTTGCTTAAGGAGCTATTCTGCCACCCATTGTTCTAATTTGACAGACATTCCATTAACTTCACGTCTTAAATTAAGCACTGCTGATAAGTCAAGCTCATGATGACGCAAAATCTAGAACCTAAGCCTGGGAGTCACATCAAGTTTCTCCTAAAATCATTAGAGAAATTACCCGTTCGTATATGGGACAATGACGTGGAATGCTCCCAGCATATAGCCCGATCTATAGCCCTTTCTATCAGACAAAAGCAACAGGAAGGCGAGACTATTGTCCTTGGGTTAGCTACAGGGTCATCACCGATAAATTTGTATAGAGAGTTAGTCCGGCTTCATAAGGAAGAGGGCTTGAGTTTCAGTAATGTGGTGACTTTCAACCTGGATGAATATTTCCCCATCAATCCAGAAGCACAACAGAGTTATGTTCGATTTATGAATGATTATCTATTTGATCATATCGACATTCCTAAAGCTAATATTCATATTCCTGATGGGACATTAAAGCTTGACGAAATTCCCGCATATTGTGAGCAATATGAAAAGAAGATTCGCTCCTTTGGAGGTATTGACATTCAAATACTGGGTATCGGAAGAACAGGTCATGTAGGTTTTAATGAGCCTGGATCCTGGATAGATTCCAAGACTCGTCTTGTGCGTCTTGACAGTCTTACAATGAGAGACGCGAGGAAAGATTTCTTCAGAGAAGAAGATGTACCATACCGTGCAATAACGATGGGTATTGACACAATCATGAATGCCAAGACTATATATATTATGGCTTGGGGCCAGCACAAAGCTGAAATAGTCAGACGTGCTGTAGAAGGGGAGATTTCTGTATCAGTGCCTTGTACCTTTTTGCAAAAACATCCAAATGTTAGATTTTATGTTGATCAGGCAGCTTCAGAGCAACTTACAAGAGTCAATACGCCTTGGTTGGTAGGCATGTGCGAATGGACAGATGATTTGACAGCCAAGGCAGTCATTTGGTTGTCTCAAAAGATCGGTGTCCCTATCCTGAAACTTACTGATGAGGAGTATAATGAGCATGGATTAAGTGAATTAATCTTAAAATTTAAGACGGCATATGACATAAATATCCAGGTTTTCAACCGTCTTCAGCATACAATTACGGGATGGCCAGGAGGGAAGCCAAATGCCGATGATACGACCCGTCCGGAAAGAGCAAAACCTCCCAAAAAACGAGTAATCTTATTTAGCCCTCATCCAGATGACGATGTTATTTCTATGGGAGGTACCTTTTTGAGGTTAGTGGATCAGGGTCATGATGTACATGTGGCTTACCAGACTTCAGGTAATATAGCGGTACATGATCATGATGCCCTGCGGTATGCAGAATTTTACCAGGAATTCAATGAAGCGCTGGGTTTTAAGACGGAAGAAAGTGAAAAGCTAATCAAGAAAATCAACAAATTTATCCAAAAGAAAATATACACGGAAGTAGATAATAAGGAGGTAAGACATATCAAAGCATTAATCAGAAGGGGAGAAGCAAGAGCAGGTGCAAGGTATTGCGGCCTAAGTGATGATCACATCCATTTTTTAAATCTTCCTTTTTATGAAACGGGAAAGACAAGGAAGAACCCAGTTTCTCAAAAAGATATTGATATTATCAAATCGCTCATAGAGGACATCAAGCCTCACCAAATTTACGCCGCAGGAGATCTTGCCGACCCGCACGGTACTCATCGAGTTTGTCTGGACTCTATTCTTGGAGCTCTTACCCAGTTGAAGTCTAATTCATGGCTTGATGATTGTTGGTTATGGTTGTATAGAGGAGCCTGGCATGAATGGAGTATTGACGAGATTCAAATGTCAGTACCGATTAGCCCCAGTGAGTTGTTAAGAAAAAGAAGGGCGATATTTATGCACCAGTCCCAAAAGGATCGACCACCTTTCCCAGGTGAAGATGATCGCGAATTCTGGCAAAGGGCAGAAGAGAGAAACCGCGATACTGCCAGGAAATACAGGGCACTTGGTCTAGCTGAATATGAGGCTATGGAAGCTTTTCGAAGATGGATTTTTTAAACATGTAATAGTCAGGTTATTGGAGCGACTCCAGGTCGACATGATATCGGGACAGATTTGAGAATACGGGACAATGGAGATGTGCAAGCAGCATTAGGCGAAGACCCGAAACGCGCATAAAAAGCTCCCATGTCAATTTTACGTGCTCCATGATAAATGAGAATGGTTAAATCTATAAGAATATGACACTCAGTACATTGGATTGGTCTATCGTGGCCATTTATTTTTTATTCGTTCTAATAGTCGGCTTAATGGTGGCACGAAAGGCTGGAGACAGTGTTTCTGATTTTTTTCTTTCCGGAAGAAATATGCCATGGTGGTTATTAGGTGTCTCCATGGTTGCTACCACCTTTTCTGCTGACACCCCAAATCTTGTGACTGATTTGATACGTCAAAAAGGAGTTGCTGGAAACTGGGCATGGTGGGCTTTTCTTCTTACCGGAATGTTGACTGTCTTTGTCTTCGCAAAGTTATGGAGAAGGTCTATGGTTATGACCGATGTTGAGTTCTACGAATTGAGATATAGCGGTAAGGCTGCTGCATTTCTGCGCGCATTCAGGGCGTTATATCTGGGCCTCATATTCAATGTTTTAGTCATGGGCGCGGTTTCACTTGCTGCTATAAAATTTGGAGAAGTCGTATTAGGTTTGCCAGGCTGGATTACACTGCTCATTGCAGGATCCATTACACTGGCCTATAGTACTCTGGGAGGATTGAAAGCTGTGATTATTACGGATTTTGTTCAATTTATTCTAGCCATGATTGGGTCGGTTTGGGCGTGCATATATATTCTCGGATTGGAAGAAATCGGTGGATTATCCAATCTTTTGTCACATGCCAATGTAGTAGATAAAACGTCTCTGTTACCTTCTTTCGATGACCCAAATGTCTGGGTTCCGATTTTACTTGTACCCTTAGCTGTGCAATGGTGGGCCTCCTATTATCCCGGTGCTGAGCCTGGTGGTGGAGGATATATCGCTCAGAGAATGTTTTCTGCAAAAGATGAAAAAAATGCTGTAGGTGCAACACTGCTTTTTAATATTGCACATTATGCACTTCGCCCCTGGCCATGGATCCTTATTGCACTGGCATCACTCGTGATTTTTCCGGATTTAGCAGAATTACAGAAAGTATTTCCTGGTCTGTCAGAAGATAAGATTGGTCATGATGTAGCTTATCCGGCTATGCTCACATTGCTCCCTTCAGGACTATTAGGTTTGGTAGCGGCTTCATTAATCGCTGCTTTTATGTCAACTATGTCGACCCAGCTCAATCTGGGTGCTTCCTATCTCGTAAATGATTTATATAAAAGATTTATAGAACCTGATGCTCCGGAGAAAAAATTGGTACGTATTGGGCAACTTTTTACTGTTCTTTCGGCTATACTTGGTTTGGGACTTGGACTTGTATTGACGAATGCTACACAGGCTTTCGATCTTCTTTTGTTACTCGGTGCAGGGACAGGCCTTATATACATTTTAAGATGGTTTTGGTGGCGGATCAACGCAGTGACAGAGATCGTTGCGATGATTGCCTCCTTAATAATAGCTGGATATTTTACTTTTTTAAATAGTCAGCTTGAGTCCTATGAAAAGATTATTTATGGTGCCATTATTACAACTATTGTATGGGTAGTATCCACCTACTTTACAGCTCCTACTACAGATGAAACTCTTAGAAACTTTTATCAAAAAATTGGCCCCGGGGGCCCAGGATGGAATGCAGTACTTGATAAAGCGAAAACTCAGGGAATTCAATTAGAAAGAGCCAAAAGTCAACTTCCCCTGGAATTAACATGTGTCGTCATCGGTATCATTACCGTCTTTGCTACACTATTTGCAACGGGAAGTTGGATTTATGGGCACGTAGGACAAGCTACTGGCTTGACTGTTTTGGCTATCATTGGAGGTATCTTTTTGTTCTGGGCATGGGGGAAGATTAATCAGGAATAAAAGGAATGCTGAAAACCTGTCAGGCCCCCGGTCAGGAATTTGGAAAGTGCTTTTGTACTCAAGCTCTTTTATTGTCAAGCACATATCTTTCTTACGATGACCGAATGGTCATAAGAGAGCTCAACTCGAATTCTTGCTTGGTCTTCGTTAATTTTTGACATAAAGAAAACATTTAGCCAATCATCCGGCCTGCGGCCACATCCTTAAAAGGAGGACCATAAAAATGCAGAATCCCAATGTCCCACTTTTCAAAGGGGGTGCCGAAGGCGGGGGATTCCTTTCGATTCTTTCATAGTCCGGATGATCAATTCCATCATTCTATAAGAGCTTACGCTTTCACTCCTTTCGAGCACTGTCGTACTCGACCCTTCGGGATCAGTCGTTCATCAATTTTCAATTTTCAAGTTGCTCATTGTGCCATTTAGGCATTGTGTAAGAGCTTACGCTTTCACTCCTTTCGAGCACTGTCGTACTCGACCCTTCGGGATCAGTCGTTCATCAATTTTCAATTTTCAATTGTCAACTTAGTCATTGTTCAAGGACTTACGCCTTCACGACCTTCGAGTCCTGCTGTATAGCGGGATCGCACTCGACCCTACGGGATCGGTCGTTCATTTTCAATTGAACCTTGAATTAATTGAAATTGAACTTCATCTCCAGGTCGTCTCTGAGCTAATTGGTTGATGTCTTCTTCTATGATTTGAAATATTCTGGGATACCCACCAGTGGTTTGACAATCGCGCATAAGGATTAACGGCAGACCATCGGGCAGAAACTGGACGGTTCCCGGCATTACCGCAGAGGAATAAATACTTTTTATTTTGCATTTCGTTTTACTTCCCTGAAGTCTGTATCCCATACGATCGGATTTTATGTCTATTTTATAAACTTTTGACAGAAGGGCTTTTTGACTTTTATGATGAAACAAATGCCATTCCGGTCCTTGATGGCAATATATCTGTTGTGTATTGTCAATCTTAAGAGCGGAAATAGAAGAGGATAATCGCGTGGAATGTGCTACATTATTATATTCCAATCTATCACCTCTCGTCAATGTTCTGTTCAGATAGCCCGGTATCGGACTTCTGCTTCCTAAAATAATGCTGCTTTGAAATCCATCCTGAACAGCAAGATAAATACGACTCCCTCTACTCATAGCACCAACCGTGAGTTTACTTTTCCGGGCAACAGAATAGACTTGATCAGTGTATATTCTTTTATCGTTGAGATAAAGCTCAGATTCGGCACCAGTAAGCGCAATTCTGGTATTTTGATGAAATAGTAACTGGTGACCAGGCATATACATTTCCAATAATGCGACATTCAGTGTATTGTGTAATAATGAATTTGCTCTTACCCCACTTCTTATGTCCATAGCACCAGATATAGGTACTCCATATCGCCGATATTTATATCTTCCTAAGTCAACAATACATAGCTGACTGCCCGTTCTAATAATTTCAATCATTATATCGGTTCAAATTTCACCCTCATTCCTGGCAATATCTGGCATGGAGGATTCAGACCAGGGTTGAAGAATATTTTGTCTGTCCATCCGATAATATGCCAGCCACCCGGACTGTCGATAGGGTAGATACCAGTCTGACCTGCCGCTATAGCAACTGAACCTGCCGGCACCCGAACTCTTGGTGTAGCACGCCGGGGGATATTGAGTCTTTCATCAAGACCTCCCAGGTATAAAAATCCTGGTAGGAAACCGATAAAATGAACATCATAAATCGGTCTGGAATGGAAGTCAATTACATCTTTCTGCGAAATTCCGAGTATATCGGCAACTGTAGCTAAATCCTGTGCATGGACTTCATCATATGATACCTTGATCTGAACTATATCATTGCTGATATTCAAATCTGTAGTAGTGATATTGATAGCTTCTATCTCTTGTATTAAATTGCTTGCGTTCGTCTTGCTGGAATTATAATATATCATAATGCTATGATAACAGGGGACTATTTCTATAACTCCGATTATATGTTGTTCGGATATTAGTTTTTCTAATTTCAAAATTTTATATAATGTCTCTGTGTCTCTTGCTACCGGCCACTCCAGTAATAGTGCATGAGTACCATATTTGAAATATGAAAAATCATGAAGGGATGATATCCAACCGTTATTTTTATTGTGCACCTTTCAAATATTCTAAAATTGATAAGGCCGAAGGATTATCTCCATGAATACAAAAAGTATCTGCATCCAGTGTGAATTCCTGATCATTTACTGATCGAACTAATTGATGTTCTTTTATTTTTTTAACCTGTGCCCATGCGACTAAAGGATTAATGATTACGGCACCTTTTATTTTCCTCGATACAAGAGAGCCGTCTGAGTTATACCTTCTGTCGATAAAAGCTTCATGAAGTACACTTAATCCCTGATCAATTGCCATTTCACTAAGGAGTGAATTATGAGGTGCATATAAGATCAGATCTCTAGACACAGCACATACGGCGCGTATAACTGCATGCGCTTCTAATTCATTATTTGCAGCTTTGTTATAGAGGGCACCATGTGCTTTGACATGGGTTACCTTGCCTCCATGAGTATGGACCATGCCCCGAAGAGCACATATCTGATATCTGATGAGTGATTCTAATTCGTCTCCCTGCAATTCCATAGGACGCCGACCAAAGCCCTGACGGTCCGGATAGGAGGGATGAGCACCAATCTCCACGCCTGCCTTCATTGCGAGATAGATGGTGCGGTCCATGACTGAGCTGTCTCCTGCATGAAATCCACAAGCGATATTACAAGCGTCAATATGGGGCATCAGTGATGCATCATCTACAAGGGTATATCTTCCAAAAGATTCTCCCATATCGCAATTGATATGTATTTTTTTAGATCTGCTCATTCAGATTCATTTACCCAGGGATTAAAATCTCCAAAACTCCATAAATAACCTTCTGGATCCCGGCAGGTATAACCTGATCCATGAGGGTCTTTCTTTAAAGGCAGAACGATTTCAGCACCACTGTTTTTGGCATGTGCATAATGAGCATCTAATTTGTCCGTATATATATAAGCACTTTGTGTGTTGATATTCTCTATATCCACAGGTATTTTGATGAGCTTGTCAAATGGGCCATCTCTCAAAGTGCCGATCATAATCATACCATTGCCGAACGTTAATTCAGCGTGGTGTACAATGCCTTTATCCTGGAAGACGACATGTTCTTTAAATCCCAGCACAGAACACAACCACTTAATGGCTGAGAGTGCGTCCCTATATCTCATAGCGGGAATGATATTAGAAGAGGTCATATTTTGCGATACTTTGATTACAAGATACAATCATTACAAAAACTTGTCATCTCATCCATCCTTTATAAAATATGAAGCATCTGTATTTATAAAGCCTTAACATGAGAAATCGACTTGATACTTCCATTAATGCCGGTTCTATGGCAGATATTGCATTCTTGTTGCTTCTTTTCTTTTTAGTGGCAACGACTATCGAACCAGATAAAGGAATTACCGTTTTATTACCAAAAATTGATCCTGTTCCACCGACTCCTGTCAGTGATAGTCGTGTTCTCGCTATAAAAATCAATGCCTTGAATCAAGTGATGGTGGAAACCAGATATACTGAAATAAGCCAAATATCTGAAGAAGTAATGGAGCATGTTACAAGCCGTTTGACCATGGGCGTTCAACCGATCGTATCCATTCTGACCGATACATCTGCCGTTTATAACACTTATGTGACAGTATATGATGAGGTCAGGGCAGGATATAATGCAATGCGTGATAATTTATCCAAATCTCTTTATGGAAAGAGATTTGTAGATCTGCATAAAGAGCATAAAAAGATCATCGTACAGCGGATTCCAATGATAGTCTCAGAAGCTGATTATTATTAATTGACACGTATAGACTAAGTAATTGACTCAATCTTTTTATATTTCAATCATAAATTAGCTATGATGAAATATTCAAATGAAATTATAATCAAGAAACCACTCAGTGAATTTATCGAAAAAATGGAAAACCTTGAAAATATGAAACACTGGCAGAAAGGCTTTGATAGATATGAAACTATTGAAGGGACACCAGGAGAAAAAGGCACAAAGATGAAGATGTATTACAGTAAGCCAAAGATGGAATTGGTCGAAACAATAATCAAGAGGGAGATGCCTCATGAGTTTCATGCTTCCTATGATACAAATGGCATGCAGATGATTAACCACAATTATTTTACCGCAACAGATGATGGACATACGAAGTGGGTATCTGAAACCGAAGCAGTTACAACAAATTTTTTTTATAAAGCACTCATGTTTTTAGTGCCTGGTATGTTTAAGAAAAACTCTGTTAAATTGATGAAGGCTTTAAAGGCATTCGTGGAGGATGGGACGAGTGTGATGGACTCGTAATTCTTAATTCTAACAGAAATCAGGAATATAATTAATATCCACCTTTATATTTTATAACCATTTTTATAATTAACTTTCCTTCTAAACAGGTATAAATACGCTTGATTGAAAACTGCTTGAATTGTAATTTGTGCTTATTATTTAGAAAGTAGATTGCCTGGTAATACAATTCAAGTCAGTACCATCTTTGAAAAAACGATCATACTCCACTAGTCTATAATTGCATTATTTATTGGTGTTTACAAATTGACACAACCAAAAATAAAAAATTATGGCATTAGGAGATGGAATCCGCAGAAACGCTGCAACTTTATCAACTGTCGAATTGAATGCTGTCCGGGATGCATTTCTCGGTCTCGATAAAAAGAAATATTCAGACAAAGTATCTTATTGGTTTAAACAAGATCAAATTCACTCGGCGACACATGTCCATGAAGATGCATCCTTCTTGCCATGGCATCGCGAACTAGTCAATCGATTTGAATTATTGCTTCAAGAAGTAAATCCACTGGTCTCTCTACCTTATTGGGATTGGACGACGGATCCAAAGGGAACTTTGTTTAAGAACACTTTTATGGGTTCGTCATCCGGAAAAATGGGTGCCCCATTCGGTGGAATATTTGACAATAATGACAACAATGAATTACCAAGTCGCATACGACAGCAAGGACCATTTACGCTGCCCCCTAAAGTTGTAACAAGAGCAGTTACACCCGTCAGCATGGCATCAGATGAAACCATCATTACAACTGGCAATGGATTGCCTCAAAGTCAACAATGGCCAGCCTTCAGAAATGCGCTACAGCGAGTTCATAATACGGCACATTCGAGTTATCTCGGTGGCACTATCTCAGATGGTCACATAGCCTTTCAAGATCCGTTCGTATTTCTACTTCACTGCAATGTTGATCGACTATTCGCAAAATGGCAAACTGTACCAGGGCAAGAATGGCGACTTGATCCTAAGCAAGTTTATGGTGATGAAAGTAACGATCCAAGCCTCTTGGCAGAATTGCAACCATGGAATGGAACTGTTAGGATCGGTAATCCAATCGTCCCCTGGATACCGGGCACTCCGGACAATCAAATCGTTCATAAGTCCTCTAAACATCCTTCTGTAGTCAAACCACCTCGTTATGATTCAACGCCGTCGATGGTATTGGATTGGGTGCCTGTTGATGGAGGATATCGCGTGTGGCGTTTTGATGCTAACTCGTCAGACCCTTTTCCCAATCCGGGGCCATTGCTCAAGGGTAAGTGGAGTTCGATTCAATCCGGTCATGAACTAATACCGATTGACGACCACGTACTGGATTGGGTGCCTGGTGATGGCAGTTACCGCTTGTGGTGTTTTGTGCCCACCTCTTCTGACCCACTTCCTGGTCCAGTGCAAAGTGGCACCTGGAGTTCAATTCGATCCGGACATGTTCTGATACCTATCGGCGGCTTCGTATTGGATTGGGTTCCTGCTGATGGAGGGTATCGTTTATGGTCTTTTGATCCTGGAGCATCGGATCCACTTCCCACAAAGGTACAAAGTGGCACCTGGAGTTCAATTCGATCCGGACATGTTCTGATACCTATCGGCGGCTTCGTATTGGATTGGGTTCCTGCTGATGGAGGGTATCGTTTATGGTCTTTCGATCCTGGAGCATCGGATCCACTTCCCACAAAGGTACAAAGTGGTACCTGGAGTTCAATTCGATCTGGACATAGGTTGATACCCATGGGTGGTTACATATTAGATTGGGTTCCTGCTGACGGCAGCTATCGCTTATGGACTTTCGATCATCGAGTTAAAGATCCGCTTCCTACTTTGAAACAAAGTGGTACTTGGGGGTCGATCCGATCCGGGCATGACCTGATTACGATGAGATAACCGATTTTTTACAGTTCTGAAATTTTAAAAACCAATAGTTGAAAATTGAGTTATTGGCAAAGCTAGTTTGATAAATAAAGAATGTTGTTTTTTAGATTACCATCTATTATGTCCGGAGATGGAAAGTTCATCCATGGTTCTTTCTATTCTCATATTCTGGTAATTGAAATGAGGGGAATAATAAATCCTTGTGCGCAACATTCAGGCGAACAATTAAGAAAGTAACTTTTTCAAACACGCACCAATCTGCTATACTTAAAGATACAATGACTACATTATAGAATTTGATATTGGATCACCATTTCTGTATTTTTAATTGACTTTTAATACGGTTATCAAAACGAAACTTGACTCCTGGAATAATGGTTGGATTAGTTTCCTAAATCTTTTTTACAAAAGACTCGATTCGTTCAGCTACATTTTTACGTCTATTTAAATAGAAAAGATTGTAGTCATAATTATGAAGATTCCCTTTTTTAGCTATGCTTTTATACCTGGCAGCATCAACTATAACCTGGTTTTTTGAAATTCTCGCACCCACTGCATTGTTTATAAATGATAAGCTTCCTATTCCAATATAGGCACCCATATTTTCTGAAGATGCAGCAGCTTGGTCCTGGGTCCAGTTTAATGGATTGACGACGGCATATTTATCATCTATTTTGTCTCTCCTGCGGGACACATATGATTCATCATAGGTGCGCCATGCACTGAAACATTTGGTCTCTGTTGCACTAGCACAAACTGATATTTCACTAAAGCATTTTTAGGCACATATCCACCTACCAAATATGCAGTGACAAACTGATCTGAGAGATCCTGGCCATCAATATAATCTCTAATTAATCTCTCTGCATGTCTTGTGCCTTGACTATGAGAGGCTATTATTAGTGGCCTGTTCTTATGCCAGTGCTCGAGGTAGTATTCGAATGCTTTTGCAACATCTTGATAAGCGAGATCTAATGCCACTTTCGTTTTACGACTCTTTTCTCTTATAAACCCCTTCAGATGTACTTGTCTATATCTCGGTGCAAATACTCTGGCCGATCCATTAAATACACTGGCTTGATTTTTAATAGATTTTTGGTCTGTTTGAGCATTCACCAGCTCATCATTTATATCAGCATTCCAGATATTTCGATTCGCCTTTTGGATGAAAGTGGTAGGGTGAATAAAGAATACATCCGCAATTGCCCGTTCTTGTTCGTCTGTTATATCTTCGTTAGGACTGATATCAGCCATATCTGTCTTGTCAGGATGTGCCGCCCAATGCGCAAGATTACTATAGTCGATTTGTCCGAATGTCCTTGGGATCAAAAAAAACAATATCACTGCGGTTGTTAAAATGTACTCTTTCATCTTGTGGTAATTTATATAACTGACGAAGAAAGCAAGTGTCGTATTATTAATTTAATCTTAAGAATATCCGTGTATTGATAATATCCGTCTCTTGCATGTATGTACTATGATTGACCAATTCTTTTAACAATATCTTAGTTCGCTTGGGAATAAACGTTATTTTTACGCTTAATAATTTTATTTGAATTGATCGTCATGATATTTTCATTGTATCCCTATTAAGAGGATGTGGCGTGGTTTCAAAATAAGAATTAATAGTCTTGTTTTAGTTATTAATTATTGACATTAGTGTCTAGACTGATCTTTATATTGATCTGAAAGGCATCTCCTTATAAGAAGATTTATGCATCGGTCGGCTTCTATTGTGACACAGTTAAAGACATTATTTAGAATTAATTTCAACGTCGATCCTACAGTCTACAGAGCATGCGGGAGGGTAAATATTATTGGAGAACATACAGACTACAACTATGGATACGCACTACCTGTAGCGATTGATAAATCACTATATTTTGGATTGTGTAAAAATAATTCTTCCCATATTAATATTGAATCCCTCGATAGGAATGAAAAAGCAACTATTGAACTGAATGATATCGGACAGCCCGGATCTGACTGGCCAGGATATATAAAAGCAATACTTGGTCAATTAAAAGATAAAAACCTTGAAGGTGTAGATGTAATATTTGGCGGGGATATACCGATCGGTGCAGGTCTCTCATCATCTGCTGCTTTGTGTTGTGGTTTTATAAGCGCATTAAGCGCTGAATTGGAGTTGCATCTTTCTAAAAATGAGATAGCATTAATCGCTCAAAAAGCGGAGCACCAAATGGGCCTGCAATGCGGGCTCCTGGATCAATTTGCCATTCTTTATGGCATGAAGAATATGGCTTTGCTGATAGATTTTGAATCGTTGAAGTATGAAGGCGTTCCAGCCCTTATGGAAGGCTACGAATGGATCATTATAAATTCTAATTTAACGCATAACCTTGCTGAGGATTCGGCATATAATCAACGCCGGGCTTCCTGCCAAAATGTAGTTGGGATAATAAGCGAAAGTTACAACGATATACGATCTATGCGACATATAGATATGGGCTTATTGTTGAAATTTAAAGATGATATTGATCCTGTAGATTATAAGCGTGCCAAATTTATAATTGAAGAAAACCAAAGGGTGCTTTTAGCCCGGGATTGTCTTCAACGAAAGGATGCGAACATGTTAGGTGACTTATTATATCAGTCTCATGAAGGGCAAAGTAAGTTATATGAAATAAGTACGCATGAAATAGATATAATGATCGAATTAGCAAAGCAAGAAAAAGAGGTGTTAGGAGCGAGAATGACTGGTGGGGGATTTGGAGGTTGTGTTATTTGCCTGATAGAAAATGGAGCAATAGAAGCGGTTAACAGAATTGCACATGCATACCAGCAAAGTACTGGCATTACAGCCGACGTGTATCCGATAAAAATTAGTCAGGGTTTAGAGCAAGTAGTTAAAGTAGAAATGCTCTCTGATTAATGTCGAATTGAATATCGAATATTGATATTTATAAACTTGTCAGAATTAGAATTTGAAAAGCAATCCTCCGGATAAGTTTCTTCCAAAATTGTCATACCCTCGCCAGACCTGGTATTCATCATCAAATATATTATCTGCGTTCAATTGAATGTTTAACTGATCCGTTATGCGGAATGATAGCTCATACGACAAATTGTAGCGCCAGGAAGACTCCGTATTCAAAGCAGGAATATTATCAAGAGATTGTGGGTTGTTAATGAGCGCCGACAATCTCATTTTGATTTTATTATTGAATAAATTACTTTGAACACTTGGCATTAACATTAATGTTGGCCTGTGAAATAAAGTACTGGTAGCTTTCGCATATTTGTCGTATTGGACAGTAAGACCTATCGTGATTTGATCATCCCACAATTTGTTAAATAATGCGAATCCCAATCGAAGTCTTTCAAAATCGACCGCGTCATAGTCAAAAGTTCTTATATCAGTAGGATTAATAATAAAATTCAGTTCATGGATTGCATTGAGATAAGCAGCATTCATTTCCAGTTTAATATTATCTATAAATGTTGAACTTACTTTAAGACTTAGATTGCGATTATAGGAGATTGTTTTTTCATGATTAATCAACTCTGAAATAGATAAATAAGGATTTATAGAAGTGATCTTCTGAGCACCCATAATATATGCCTGGGACATTGATCTTATATCGATATCGGTTGTAGATGAGACTTTCCATCTCAAATCTACTTGTGGCCAAAGATTTATTTCTTGATTAAAATAATCAAGCGTAGCGCCAGTTTTGAGATAGAATCCAGGTTCATTGAAAGCTAAATTGAATGTTCCGGACAAAATACTTTTGTTGCCAAATGTTTGGCTATAAGCATATTTATATTGTGGTTTTAATTCCATACTCCATATGTCATTAATTCTAAATGACACCCAGGAAATTGTATTAATATTTCGCTCAATTCCAGTCGATGCTTCATCCTGCCAACTGCTTAATTTGCCCTCTATTCCAAAGTTCCATAAGCTTGGGAAAGTATTAAAAGACTGCATCCCAATATTCGCAGTGATTTTTTGAAATCCGGTATTTCCTGTACTCTCCTCCACATCGAATAATTCATGCGATCCATATAAGCCATAAGTGTTGCGATTGAATCTGACACCTATATTTGTTTTGATTTCCTTTGTGAGATAGTAATCCATACCGAGTGTGGCGTCTATGGTTTTTACATATTTATCATTTACCTTTTCTTCGTTTCGGTTGTCGTAATCTAAAGAAGCATTTATATTAAAATAATTCTCGGCACTATAAGAATATGCGGCCTGGGTATGGATAGGATTGATAACGCCTTTGTCTAATTTTATAAATCCCTGATGACCCGATTCTTCCGATAGCGTCTTGTAGACTATAGGCCTGATAGTCACATCTACATCCGGGGTGTAAATTGAAATTCGACTTAATGAGTCTTTATAAAAATCCATACTTGATGGGCTTCGGACGGAGATTGAAGCATAATTAAAAATTGGATTGACATCATAAATTTCATTATTATACTCTTTTTGTACGAGTAATTCCCGGTCATTTAATGACGATTTTTGGGCAAATAAATGTAGACAAGATATAGTCAATAGTACAGATAGAATCGTTTTCATCTTTAGTTATTTAGTAGAGTGGGGGTCTCTTTAATTTTGTAAGTTCAATGCCTTCAGTCTCTCTCTGGCCGTTTTAATCAATGATTCTGGGATTTCACCTTGTGCCTGGATCAATGCCTCAAGTGCTACTGACGCACTATCCGCATCGCCTTGTAAAACATATATATCTGATATAAGAATGATTCCTTTTGCTAACCAGGCAGGCTCCTCTAATAATTTGTTATAATGATCAGTAATGCTTGTGGTCACGGTATCCAGATTATTATTATTGAAATAAGCTAAGGATCTTTGATAGATAAGTTTCGGGTCCTTGTTTATAATTTTTTCAGCATCCTTTATCTCGTAAATATCGATCAGAGGTGACCAACTCTTATTCTTTATTAAATTGGTAGATAATTCTTGAAGTAATTTCTTCTTTGTGTTTGCGGCAATTGTTTCGCTGGATAAAATTGGGCTACACAGCGCTAATACTTCTACATATGCACCTATATGCATATTTGCAATTACATCCCTGTATTCGTCGGATTCATTGGACACATAATCAGGAAGATTTTCTTTCTTCGCAGATCTTAGTGCGATGAACTGATTATAATCCTCTAAATTTTCAAAAGAAATCTGTTCTGCTTTTTCAAACGCAGCTAGAGTCAGAGGGTGGCCTTTAGTTTTAGTCGAAAGTATATAGGAAGAGAGTGCCTGGGCCATGTTTTCCCCGGCTTCATAGGATTGAGCAATTCTGAAATGAGCTAAGCCCACATAATTACTCTCCGGATAATCTTTAATTAATTTGGAAAATTGATCAATTGATTTAGCATGTTGACCTCTTTCAAAATTATCAAGCGCAAGCTTATATAGTGCATCTACCACCGACACCCCTTCTTTCTCATTATTTGGCTCACTTCCTATAAGTTCAAGATATGCATCTGTGTCATAGGTATAATCAGCATAAATCTCTTTAAGTGCTACATGTGAGCGATGAATAATCTCTTCATCGTCAGATTTGGCTATTAGTTGTTTGAAATATTTTTCTGCACGATCGTATTCTCCGGCATTGACACTGATAAGACCCAATTGTGCTACAGATTCATCGCGCATTCTGGTGGGGGCATTGGAAGCTATTATATTTTCATAAAACTTGGCTGCTTTATCAAACCTGTTAATTGCAAAAAGTGCATTGCCTGTATTAAATACTGCGCGATGGTAATATTTGCTTTTTTTCTTGTCGGTTATGATTTCATCCAGAAGGATTATCTGGTCGTATCTTCTGCCTTCTAACTCAGCGATGGTAGCATTTTGCCATAAGGCATAGTGTTTATTAGAACCTCCCTGATCTATAATTCTACTATAAGCTCTTTGCGCACTCTCGTACTCATCTAAGAGAAAATAACTATCACCCAATCTTAAAAAGATGTCTTCTTTTTTATTGAGTTCGTCTTGAAACACTACATTTTTGTTTTCCAACAACTCCAAAGATTGACTGAAATGGCCAAGGGCTGAATTATGATTTTTTAATTTGAAGTTAGCGTATGCAAGAAAATAGGCAGCATCAAAGTCTAATTTATTGGGTTGATGGTCATTGGGTCTAGATGAAGTATAATTGGATAGTAGCCTGATCGATTTAGCATAATTTCCTTGCTCATAGGCCATAATGCCTTTCCACGCTGCGACAACTCCTCGTTCTTCTGCCAATGGATCGATTTTAGACAAAAGATTGAAATAGGTTGCAGCTTTCTCTTTGTTGTCTTTTTGAAGTGCAAGCAGGGCGCGATTGTAAACTGATGTTTTTATAAATGAATTATCTTCGATAGTAGGGTAGAGTTGAGCGACAATTTCATTGTATAATTTTTCATTTTTCATATTATCAAGCACTTCTGTCAGGAGTTGAATGGCTTCGTCCTTTTTGGCACTTGGAATAAGGCTTACAGCATGAAATGCTAGTTTGTCATAATTCTGGAGTCTGCCATTTAGAACTGCAAGATTCCAGGTGATTTCAGTTTTGTCAAATGTTCCTGTAGCAAGAAGATTTTCAAAAATGGTAAGTGCCTCTCCAGTTTTACCCTGTGCAGCGAGATTTAGTGCGTGTTCATAGTTGGCCCTGGAAGAAAGGTCTGAAGTGACTGCTGCTACATCACTCAAATGACGTGAAGAAGCCTCTTCATCGCCAGTTTTTTGATATGCGATACCCAAGAGATAATTTTCTTCAGAAGAAAGTGACCGATGTTTACC
>JAJCYJ010000472.1 GCA_029262975.1 Saprospiraceae bacterium | reverse complement strand
CACTATCAAATTCATCATTCACTACCCAATTGCAAGCTGGATTATCATATTCGCTATCGGTTGAATATTCGACCTTTATATTATCGACCCAAATGTCCCCAGCTCCTCCAATGGTATTGATGTAAAATCTGATTTGAGTATTGGATGCTGTATAAGCAGAAATATCAAAGCATTCGTCGCTTGGGTCCGGGTCAATTGAGGTATAGTTTTTGAGAACGGTCCAGGTGGAGCCACCATTATCTGATATTTCCAAAGAGATGCGATCTATCCCAGCGAGTGTATGTGTTAAATAAAAAGACAAGGTAGCAGAATCAGCAGTGCTGAGGTCAACTTCCCTATATACATAAACACCCGGCGCTGAATTTCCGTGTCCCAGGCCTACTTTTAAGGTATTCCCGGTTCCGCCATAGGCTCTTGTGCTGTTTCGAACAGCGATAGCACCCGTTAAAGGATCCAGACTTCCATCACCAATTTCTACCCATGGGTTGGAACTCCAATCGATAGTACCATTTGTACCGTCATATACCAAGGTGGTAAATTCATCATAATATTGTTCTGTATCAAGGGACGGCTTTATGGAGACACCTCCTATGGCCCAGTCAGTGCCATCTGACCATGTCCATGACATATTTACTGAAGTAGCTGCACTTGGTTCAGTGCTGCCTCCACCGTTTGCCTCTGAACCGGTAAAAAGGTCCCAGATTTCCGTTTGGCTGCCTCCGGGAACCAGATTCTGGTCCCCATCCTTAACAGCAACAACACCAAAAACGATGTTACCAACAGCGGAGTTGATCGTCGCGGATCCGTTGTTTGCATCGCCCGAGTTAGATCCATAAGCTCCAAGCGGTGTTGTTTGATCAACCCCGGTAAATGTCATTACCCCGGCAGTGGTACCTCCTCCTGCATTATTTAGATAGATGATAAGGTCATAAGTTCCTGAACCTGGCGCGACCATAGACCAGATCTCGACACGAGCACCTGCAGCTAGGTTGGACCCGTTCTTGGTTAGATGCAAGCCATTATAGGTAACGGAGTCAACTACTGTCGAACCGGTTTCCCGTATTGAAATACCGGCGATCATCAGGCGGTTGCTGGTCGACGTAGTCGTATGGGAGATTGTGAGACTGGTACCAGTTGTTGTACCTGTGGAGGTCGCATCAACCGTCACACCCGTCAGTAAAAAATCTTCAAAACTCGCACTCGCGTTACTGCTTAATCTATTGCGGGGAATGATGTTTTCTCCCTCGGCAGTAGCATTATTATGAACTTCTGGTAGAGCAGTTGGAAATAGTGGTTGTGGCCCTATCGCCTCCAACATACTTACTACCGAAGTGATTGAGCCAACGGCAGGAATCGAGGAAAGGACAATATTTAAGAATGATCGGGTCTTATAAGTTGCAGGCTGACCGGAAGAAGAGAATGGAGTTGGATCAGAATTATAACTTTGAATGAAGGCAGCTTCATTGGAGGGTTGAATCACTTCAGTGTCAGTACTTTCTTCGATAACCTTTCCCTCATCCAACACACTGTGCTCGTTATCAGTCAAGACAGTAAGTGCATGAGTTGACGATGGTAACTTACTTAAAATGAGTGCTCTGTGTACACTTGAGATTCTTAGATCATAGTTATTTCCATCAGGGAATATGAATGATTTCTTGTGAGGAATCTCATCGGGACAATTGAAGATATCTATTATTGAGGAATCATCCCGAACAAAAAGAGGCCCATCTTCTGCGCCTGACAAGGTAGAAGTGAAGGCCGTGAAAATCAATGTGACAATCACAACAAAACGCATTGCGATTAATGTTGACAGATGAGTATATGTAGGTTTTCTCAAAGAATTCACATGAGGTTATTAATCAATTAGTCCAAAGATTCTACTCCTCTCTCAGTTTAAACTGGATGATGTGCAGGACTTGCTTTGTTGTTTAGAAGGATCTACCCAACAAACAACAGTGGGGTCAAAGATAATAAACATATTATATTAAATGATAATATGTAAATGTTTATTAATCATTCATGTAGATAGAGAACTTTATATACTTTGACAATAAATATCATTGGAAGTGGTGCTATCAGTCACAACTTCATCTTTTAACGCTCTCAAAAATGGTGACAATTGTTTATGCACATGCATGATGTACGCCCCATATTCATCAAAAATCTATAAAAAGACATGATTGTCATGATTGAAGACATAAGGAACAATAAGACATCTCTCCTACATCTATACTTGAAGGAAAGAAAATATCACAATCATGACACCAATAGAAAAGACGTCAATCAAAGCAAAACACAAATCTCTTTGTACAGCAATTTTGACAAGTGCAACGGCCTTATTATGCTTCATAATCATCCTGGGATGCAGCAAAACTGAAGAATGTATAGGTTCGGATTGTGGCGGCGTTATTACCCCGTCATCTGTTATCAATCCTACCCAAATAGCAGGTACAGCCATCAGGCAAAAGTTCAATGGTAAAATTGATCCAGATCAACTTGAGAATTATCAAAACCAAACCATCCCATCATATATCATCTCAGAGAATGGGCAAGGAAATCCAATTACGGATGTAGGGGCAACTGTTGGACGTGTCCTATTTTATGACAAAATGCTATCAATTGACAATACCCTGTCCTGCTCAAGCTGCCACCAACAAGCACTGGCTTTTAGCGATAAAGATATCCTTAGCAAAGGTGTAGAAGGAGGTCTTACGGGCCGGCATTCGATGCGACTTGTAAACGCAAGATTTAGTACAGAGAAAAAATTCTTTTGGGATGAAAGGGCAAAGTCACTGGAAGAACAAACAACGATGCCTATAAAAGACCATGCAGAATTAGGTTGGAGTGGAGAGCAGGGAAGACCTGGATTTGACCAGTTGTTAACGAGGCTATCAGGATTAGCATACTACAAGGAATTATTTACAATGGCATTCGGAGATCCGGCCATAACAGAGGAAAGAATGCAAAAAGTCCTAGCTCAATTTGTTAGAAGCATCCAGTCTTTTGACTCAAAATACGATGCAGGATACAATAGTAACTTTGATAACTTTAATGAAGAAGAGAAAAGAGGTCACGAATTATTTCTAAATGATCCCTTTATAAGCAACTTTGAAAGAATAGGTGGGGGTGTCGGTTGCTTTAATTGTCACAGACCGCCGGAATTTGACATCAACCCCACTTCCGGAAATAACGGTATCATATCTGTAGCCGGACAACCAGGAGAAGTTGACGTTAATAACACAAGGGCACCTTCACTTAGAAATATTGCCAATCCCGATGGCCTGCCGAATGGTCCAATGATGCACGATGGATCAGTTGGCTCATTTGCTCAATTAATGGTAGAAGTAAGTACTATCAATGATGATCCAAGAAATACCCGGTTGGATCCTATCATGGCACCGGGGGCTAAACTTCATATTAATGCAGAGGAATCAAAAGCGTTGATTGCATTTTTAAAGACACTTACAGGGACGGATGTCTATACTAATAAAAAGTGGTCGGATCCTTTTTCAAATTGATAATTGATAATTGATAATTGTTGTTCATTGCTTGTTGTTTGTTGTTTGTTGTTTGTTGTTTGTTGTTTGTTAAAACCCAAAGATTAAAAGAACCGCGCGTGGGTTTCCCTTCAGGGATTTAAGGGCGGGGGTGGCAAAAGTTAGATTTAGATGCTTAATGGGTTTAGGATGTTTAGTGGGTTGATTGTGCTTAAGTGTTTTGGTTCCTGAGTGCCTGGAATGGTGCAAAAATTGAATTGTCCTCCTTACAAAGGAGGTGGCCGCAGGCCCGAGGATTTGCTCTTGTTTGCAGCACTTTCTAAGAATTTGGATTTTTAGCAAATTGCACTATTAATGGTCCTCCTTTTAAGGAGGTGGCCGAAGGCCCGAGGATTTGCTCTTGTTTGAAGCACTGTTATAGAATTGGGATATTTAGCATGTTAGCATCCTGCACGGGCTTGCGCCTTCTCTCCTTTCGACATTGAATCATTATAGCATTGTATAAGTGCTTACGCATTCACTCCTTTCGAGCGCTGCCGCACTCGACCCTCCGGGATCAGTCGTTCACACTCGACCCTGCGGGATCGGTCGTTCCTCCTTACAAAGGAGGTGGCGGCAGGCCGGAGGATTTGCTCTTGTTTGCAGCACACTCATAGAATTTGGATTTTTAGCAAATTGCACTATTAATGGTCCTCCTTTTAAGGAGGTGGCCACAGGCCGGAGGATTTGCTCTTGTTTGCAGCACACTCATAGAATTAGCATCCTACTCGGGCTTCCGCCTTCTCTCCCTTCGTCATTCCATAAGTGCTTACGCATTCACTCCTTTCGAGCGCTGTCGAGCTCGACCCTACGGGATCAGTCGTTCTTGGCACCCCTTTTAAAAAGTGGGACATTAGTATTCTGCATTTTTTATGGCCCTACGTTCAAAGGAGGTGACCGAAGGCCGGAGGATTTTCCCTTGTTTGCAGCACTGCATCAAAAGGAAGCTTTCTAAATTGAAAATTGAAATAAGCACAGTTGCTTGTTGTTCGTTGATTGTTGTTCGTTCAACAATCCTGCGGGCGGATTTTCCTTTAGGATTAAGGCGCGTGAGTGCAATTGGAATATTGGAGTTGATAATTGTTGTTAGAAATTAGATAGTATTTATTAGCTGCCAAAAAATGTTTCAGGTTATCCAGTTGTCTTGTCCCGGGTTGTTCGGTTGTGGGTCAGTATCTGCTATATGTTCAATCATCTTTTTTAGGAGGATTCATTTGACAGCGGGTTTTATACCCGATGCATTCAAGACACCAGGTTATGGGCCATTGGGTACAAGACCCACTGTCAAGTGTGAGTGTGAGGCAGAATTGAGAATTGTGGATGCTGACATCCGCTACTTGCGGATCGTCAGTAGAAAATGGAAAATTAAGATATTTTATTATCGGCTGCTAAATAATCAGAGGGAGTTACGCCATATTTCTCTTTGAAGCATTTTGTGAAATAAGACAAATTAGAAAATCCGACGGTGTAAGCGATTTGTGAAACATTGTCATATTGCGATTGAAATAGTTCTGTCGCTCGCTGTAACCTAAGATTGCGGATAAACTCAGAAGGACTTTGATCTGTTATGGTCTTCAATTTTTTATGTAAGTGTGTTCGACTCAGATTCATTTTAAGTGCAAACTCCTGAATGCTGAAATCAGCATCATCCAGATGCTCCTCCACTACCTTCATCGCTTCTTGTATGAATCTCTGATCGGCAGAAGTAATTGGAATATCTGTCAAATTCAATTGTATAGAGTACTTGAATCGATCTTTTAATTTTCGTCTTTGCTCTATTAAATTCTTCACTCTTGCCAATAATTCTTTTGAATTAAAAGGCTTATTCAAATAATCATCTGCTCCAGAATCCAAGCCCTCAATCCGGCTTTCGACATCAGCTTTTGCCGTTAATAGGATAACCGGTATGTGATCGGTTAGTTTCTCTGCTTTTAACTTTTGACACAATTCAACACCATCCATATATGGCATCATGACATCAGAGATGATCAAGTCAGGCAAATATTGTATCGCTTGGTCCCACCCTTTCTTTCCATTTTCGGCCTCAATAATTTGATAACTTTTACTAAGAATCGAATGAACGTAGTCACGAACCTCCAGACTGTCCTCAACTATTAAAATTTGAGGCTGTCTGCTGTCAACGGCCTCATGTCTTTCACCTTGTCCCTCAGGAATAATAATTAATGGCTGTTCAAAATTCCTATTATCGATTTCAAATGAAGTTTCTATTTCTATCAATGGAATAGTAACGATAAATGTTGTTCCGGAAGTCACTTCACTTGTCACCGATACATTTCCATTCATCAACTGAACTAATTCATACACGAGGGCAAGCCCGACACCGCTACCTTGCATATTGGAATTGCTTGCCTGATAAAACTGATTAAATATATAAGGCAACTCATCCTTATCTATAATTTGCCCATCATTATTAATTGAAACCCTAAGACAAGTTTTGACATTATCGTATTGAGCGCTATACAAAACTTTACCGTTTTCATTTGTATATTTAAAGGCATTCGACAACAAGTTGATCAGAATTTTTTCTAAATTTTCAGCATCAAAATTCAATACCAAGGAGTCTTTTGACACGTTAATTATATATTCTATTTTCTTATTTTCAGCATACGATTGGAAATACGCTGCAGTACGCGTTAATATTTCATTGATATCTCCTGGAGTATTATTAATATTTAACTTATCCTCATCGATTTTGGACAAATCCAATAGTTCATTTACCAACTGTAACATCCGGTCTGTTTGAACATGCATTCCTTTGAGCTTTTCCTTTTCCCGAGGGTCCTCTTCTTCATTTATTCGATCAGATAAAGGTCCCTGAATTAGCGTTAATGGCGTGCGGAACTCGTGTGAAATGTTTGCAAAAAATCGTGAACGCATTTTATTCAATGCGCTAATTTTTTCATTTTCGAAATGCTCATCTCTAAGTTTTTTTCTAAAATAAATGTATCCGCCAACGATGCCTGAAAAGGATAAAAAATAAAGTAACCTGGCCCACCAAGTAGCCCATAATGGTGGAAGAATTTGAATGCTCAATTGCCGCTCGACCTCAACTGGTCCATGAATTGCTTTCACGCGAAAACGATATTTACCAGGGTTAATATTAGCCATTCGTGCTGTTCGTTCTGTTCCGACATACTGCCATTCGTCATGATAATTTTCAAGTAGGTAGGCATATTTCAATTGTCCTGGATCATCAAATTGAATTCCTGTATAAGAAATGGACACATTATTTTTATCATATTCCAAACTGAGCGTATTCAAGAATTGCAGTGCTGTATCTAATTGACTTCCCTCTTTTCCAATTTCCTGGTCAATGTTATTGATGCTTAAATTTTCCAGGACAATATCAGGAGGAGCAGAATTTTTTTGAAAATCTCGCTTGAGGTCCATCATATAAAATCCTCCGGCACCACCAAAAAACAATTCATCCTGATCAGTGACATAAATGCCATTTGAAATACTTTGAGAAAGTTCAACACCATAATCAGACCCAAAATGTTCTACCTTATAGGTGCTGGGATTGAATGAAATAATTCCTGTGGGTGTGTTAAGCCACAAAACTCCAAAACGATCCTCCTCGATGTCATAAATATTATCTCGAAGACCATTCTTAAGGTCAAAGGATTTAAGAATCTCCCCTTTTACAGGGTCAAAAAGAATAAGGCCGTTGGTATGACTGGCCACCCAAAATTGATTTTGCCGGTCAATTATCATTTTTCCAACCAAAGGAATATCGGCCAGGTACTTTTCAAAAACGAATTCCGAGTTTTGATTTTTTGATATTTTGAATATTCCCTGGTATGCGGACCCTGCCCAAACAAACCCGTGCTGGTCAATCATGGTAGATAATATAATACCACTCTCAATCCAATTCTCCTTGTTGCTTTCCGGTAAAAACTGCTGAATTACTTTTTTACTTTCAGGATTGAAATAAAACAATCCACCTCCATTAGATCCCATCCAGAAATTTCCATTTTTATCTTCGGATAAATTGCTCAAAAACCCTTCGCTGTTATTATTAAATGGGTATTGTGAAAGATCTAGCAAAGAAAATGATGTAAACTTTTGTTCAGTTTTATTATAAATAGAAATAGTTTGTTTATCCGATAATGCCCAAATTCGATTCTTTGAATCCTGGAAAATTTCAGACACAACATCTGAAAGTACGTGAGGTCCCGTCGCTCGATAATGCCTTTGTAATTCTAGGTCCTCATTATAATTATACACCCCATTTTTCCATGTTGATACCCAGACTTCATTATTGGAAGATGTATATATTCCGGAGACTTCATTTTGATCAGTGATAGAATTCTTTGGTATTACTTGATGTCTAAAAATATTGAGCTTTTTTGGAATCTGATAAGTACCCATAAAATTGCTGAGCACCCAAATAGTACCGAATCTATCTTCTAAAAACCCTTGAACATTGTCATTTGCTATACTCACATCACCAGGCAATCGAAATGGATATTTTTTAAATTTTGATAAATGTCTATGATGGTCATCCAATGTATCTATATCATATCTGTCTATAAATTGTAAACCATCTGAGTAAGGACCATTCCAAATATTTCCATTCGAATCTTCTTTAATATATCGATACTCGACCTGTCTATCCTGTTCATTAGTGTATTCAACAAATGATTTTGAGACTGGATCAAATTGAAAAATAACACCGAAATTATTCTTTCCATCTTGTCTGATATGACTGCATACGATCCAGAGTTTACCGCCCAGCCCTTTACTGATATGTGCAATTCTCAATTCATCACTCCTATCGTAAGGTGAAAAACCTGGTCTTGTAAGTTCAAACTTGACTTTATGAGGGAGCGCTGAATCAGGTATTATTAATTCACTTACTCCTAATCGAGTCCCTATCCAAGTAGACCCATCATCCGCAGTTACGACATTCCATAGCCAGGATCCTGCTAATGTATCCCCAGGCGCATTCAAGTTTTCGAGAGCCATCTGAGAATCACATGGATAGGTATAGGCCTTGTATTCATCCCTTGATAATGGAACTAGTCGGACAAAACAATCATAAGCGGTTCCGACACATATAGCTCCTGTCTTATCCTGTGCAAGAGCGACTATATCATACCATCTCTTAGCTTCCTTTTGTTCTCTGAAATAATAAGACTTTTGCTTCCTGGTCCTTGGGTCATAACGTATTAGATCCTGCTGTGTACCGGCCCAAATAAAACCATCCTTGTCCTCTAAGATCGCTCCAATCTTTCCATCTAAAATTTTGGTGAATTCATAACCATCATACCTGAGTAATCCATTATATGTCCCTACCCACACATAGCCAGAACGATCTTCAATGATTCGTTCGGCCATATGCGTAGTAAGACCATCTTTCATCTGGAAATGTCGAAATCGCAGGTCATTTATTGTAACAATTGACTGACTCTCCCCTAAGTTAGAACCGAAGAGGAGGCTGCAGATCAATGTGCCATATAGTATTTTCAGTTTTATACGATTCATTTTTTCGCCCTGTCTGACAAGTTTTGTTCTTTAATAAGTCAGATGTATTCAAGTTAAAGCGATTAGGGCGAAAGGAATAGAATTGGGACACTTTTTATCAAAAAGAATTGAATGATGACTGTAAGATATGAGCCTGTGTGTGTGTGTGACCCGTCCTGTATCCTAGACGGGCTCATATCTTACAATTATTATTGAAAATCATAAATTTAAGGAATTAAATAAGTTGAAGCTAAGGCCGGAACATAGAATTCCAGGGCTAAGTACA
>JAJCYJ010000471.1 GCA_029262975.1 Saprospiraceae bacterium | reverse complement strand
AGTTAATAAGAAATCCATTAAAGGCATAATAAATTATCAAAACTTGAAGCTCACCGAATTCAATATTGATTTAGACGATTTTGTCTTAAATGACCAAAACTTAAAAGGTCTGATTAAAAATATATCTTTTAATGAGCAGAGCGGCTTTCAATTAAACAAGATGTCTGCGAATGTTAGTATTGGTATTTCCGAAACTAAAATCAATGATTTATCCATAATAACACCACATAGTTTTATACAAAACAACTTAATATTAAAATACCCGGAATCAAAGAACCTTGAAGCTCTTTTAGATAATCTTACTATCGAAAGCAACTTTCAAAACTCAGCCTTGGTGATGTCTGATTTTGAATTATTATTACCTTCCATATCTACTTATTTAAATATTGGACTTCATGATAAAATTACATTTAAAGGAATTGTAAATGGGACAAGATCGAATATCCTGCTTTCCGGATTAGATATTCAAATTGGAAAATATCTGGCTGTCAAAGGAAATATACGAGCTCATAATATTGATAATATAGATATTACAACATTTGATCTTGAGCTCAATAAAATGAGTACCTCACACCAAAAACTCAAGAAAGTGTTGAATAATATTGAGCTCCCGGATGAGTTGGAACATATTGGAGATTTTACTCTCAGAAGTTCCATAGAGGGTTCATTGAAAAAGATAAATATTAAGCGCCTACAGCTCACTTCCTCTTCAGAAATCAGTTTATCTGCTACAGGTACCATCAACGATATTGATCAAAAAGAAAAACTATCATTTGATTTAGATATTGAGGATTCATTTGCCAATATTGAAAAGTTAAAACCAATATATGAAGACAGTACTTATGCCATATTACACAGAGCCAAGGAATTGACCTACAAAGGACATATTTCAGGCGATCTATATGATATTACTTCTAAGGGAGCGTTTACTACTCCGCTTGGAACAATAACTAGTGATTTAATAATAAAATTCGAAAATGATTATTCTTCAGGATCTTATGTGGGAAACATCACGTTTACAGATTTTGACGCAGGGTCCGCTCTAGCCCAATCTAATTTAGAGAAAGTAACTCTTGATATGAGTGTCAATGGTTCAGGTTGGACATTGACGACTCTTCAAGCTAATGTAAATGCTGACATCAAAAAACTTATTTATAATCAACACGCATATAACAACCTTAACTATACAGGAAATATTAGTGACAGACTTTTTTCAGGCAAGTTAAGCATATCAGAAAAGCACATCAATTCAATCCTTGAGGGCACAGTAGATCTAAGGGATTCCATTTTAAAAATAGACGCAGAGGTTGTAGTTAATTCAGTGAATTTAAAAGAATTGAATTTGATAGAACAACCATTAAAAGCGAGTTTTAAATCCTCAATTCAATTAATTGGCAACGACATTGACGGAATAACAGGAAAGGTCTTAATTAAAGAGTTACTTCTTGATAATGACTCTATACAATACCGGACCGATAGTATGACAGTCATAGTCAATCAAGAAGAAAGTAAAAACAAGAGTGCATCATTTTCTTCCAACTTTATGGATGCAGATATTACTGGACATTTCATATTTAGAAATATCCCAGAAATTATTAGAAATCATTTTAATGAAGTTATACCAATAGAATGGCAAAAAGAAGAATTCAGTAACACATTAGAACATAAAAAGGAGATTTATTATCAAGACTCTTTTAAACTAGAAGCAACATTAAAAGATTACGCTCTATTCTCTGTACTTGGCATTAATCAAATGCCTGGTGCCAAAAAGGCATATATAGAATTGATCGTTGACCCACTTCAAAATGAAGTCTCACTGAACGGATCTGTGGATCATCTGGATTACAATAATTTTTCATCAGATATTATAATAGTAAATAGCAAAAGTCGTGGAACAGATAATCAAACAAATATCAATGCTATCAACGCAACTTATAAAAGCGGCCAAATTCCATATGCAAGTATTACTGGAATAGTCGTTGATGAAGGTATTGACTACACTTTCGCATTGTCTAAAGATTCAGCAAATCACTTTTTAAAGGGAGAGGGACGATTAATTAAGCGTGAAAATCAATACCAATTAGCAATTCATGACCCCTTGATTATATACGATGAAATTTGGAAGGTACATGACCAGAACGAAATATCCTGGGGTGATGAACGGCTTTTTGTAAGAAATCTAAAATTAGAAAATCAAGGTAAATCAATTTTCATAAACAGTCTTCTTAATGCTAATAATCAACAATCCGTTAATGAAGATATGAGTATACAATTTGATGACTTTCCGATCGAATACATCACTCATTCGATTCAGAATGTTATCGGCAAAGTTAGCGGTAATGTTAATGGTAGAATTCTGCTAAAGGAATTTTCATCCATTCCTTCATTTGAAGCTGAATTATCAATATCAGACTTAGTTGCAGAAAATGTTCCACTCGGTGATGTCAATATCATCGCAAAAGATCAATCAAATCCTAACTATATATCAATCCAATCACAACTGACAGGTCTCAATAACACTATAAAAGCAGAAGGAACGCTAAACACAAATACCGGTATCCTGAACATTGAAACAAGTATCGAGCAGTTATCATTATCATCTTTGGACCCCTTTTTAAAGGGTATTATAAATGATAGTAAGGGCCAAATTAAAGGAACCATGAATATTCTTGGGCCTTTTGATAACCCTACTTTCGAAGGTGCGCTTACACTACAAAATATTGAGACAGACATAGAGTATACGAAAATGAGATACTTTATTGATGACCAACAGATAACCTTTACGGAAAATGAAATTGACATTGGCCAACTAAAAGTTTTGGATAATGAAAAGAGGACAGCAACGCTCAGTGGCAAGTTGATTCATTCTAATTACAAAAATTTTGAATTGGATTTATTTTTAACCACTGAAGAATTCAAATTTCTAAATACGACACACGTAGATAACGATCTCTTTTATGGAAAACTTTTTTTAAAGGCTGACGGAACCCTGAAAGGTCCTGCCAACCTTCCTGTTGCGAACATTAATGCTAAAACACTGGATAGCACTATTCTATACCTATCACCTTTTTCAGATCTTGATATAAATATCAATGATGATTTTGTGATCTTCACTTCTCCTGAAGAATTTAAAGCAGGAGTTCATCTTGAAAATAAAAATACAAGTACATTTCCACTATTTCTATCCTTGAATCTCGAATTGAAAGATAATGCAGAATTTCAATTTATTGTAGATCCCGAATCAGGAGATAAACTTATATGCCGTGGAGAATCAAACCTGACAATTTCTGCTAAACCCCCGGGCACATTGGAAATATATGGAAATTATATAATCACAAGTGGTCAATATAATTTCTCTTACAGCGAATTTCTTAAGAAGCATTTTGTTACAGAAAAAGGGAGTACAGTAACATTTAATGGAGACCCGAACAATGCTATATTTAATGCAAAAGCTATTTATTCAACACAAACGAGTATATATGAGTTGCTTAAAAATGAAACTACATTATCGGCAGCAGAATTAGCAATAGCTAGAAGAAAGACGCCAATTGACGTTGCTTTAAAATTGAATGGACAACTTAAATCTCCCGAAATTCAATTTGAAATAAGTCTACCCCAATCCTCTACAGGTCCACTGGACGAAATGCTTTCTGCCAAGCTTCAAAACCTTAATGATAATCCGGGAGAATTGAATAATCAAGTTTTTGGTTTACTGCTTTTTAACAGCTTCATGCTCTCTGGTGGTTCTTCTGATGGAGGTAATTCTTCTCTAACCAAAACAGGAACTTCTCAGGCGTTATCAAGTGTCAGTAAATTATTCACATATCAGTTGAATAAAATAGCTGAAAAATTAATCAAAGGTGTAGAGGTCAATTTTGATATTGATTCTTACCAAACCGAAGAACAAAAGGACCTATCCTCATCAGTCGTAACAACAGTCGGAGTAGGTGTATCAAAACAATTGATGGGCGATAGGCTCAGAATACAGGCTACTGGAAATGTTGATTTCGAGGATGTAGATCAATCAAACAGGTATTCCTCAGTTGTCGGAAATTTTGTGCTAGAATACAAGCTGACTGAAAATGGTCAGTATCTGTTGCGTGTATACCGTCGCGATAATAGTGACACATTTACCGGTGAAAGGTCATCAAAAAACGGGGTCGGTATTATGTTCAAAAAGTCTTTTGATGATAGAAGCAACTAGATTTTACCTTTTAATTGCAGTTGTCCTTATCCCGCTCACTTTCTCCATGTCGTCATGTAGCACTACCAAATATTTAAAAGAAAATGAAGTGTTGCATCAACAAACTAAAATTGCATTTGAAAATCCAGATTCTTTTGAGGAGAAGAATCAAATCAAAAAAGATCTTCTGCTAATATCCCGACCCAAACCCAACAATAAACTAAAATTAAGATTTTATAATCTTATGGGTGGGTCTAAAAAAGGAAAGGGACTTTGGTATTGGGTGGGGAAAAAATTTGGAGAACCTCACAGGATTTATGATAATTCTAAAGTCGCAAGGAGCTTACGGCAGATGGAGAACTATATGCAAAATCAGGGGCACTTCGGTGCCACTGTAGGATTAGATACACTTAGAAAGGGCAAGAAAATAAAGGTTACTTACAATATAAAATCAAAAGGAGCTTATTACATCAACTCCATCGAAATACCTGGCGATAGTTCAGACATCAGTAAGCTGGTTCAGTCGAATCAATCAAATTCTACTATCAAAATTGGAAAACAATATAATCTGACCAATCTAATTGCAGAACGTAACAGATTGACAGAAATCGCCCGCAATAGAGGTTTTCTATATTTTAATGAAGATGATATTTTCTTTCTTGCCGATACTACATCAGAAAATTATAAAGTAGATTTGTATTTGCATTTAAAACCAAAAGAAGATGAGTCATATGAAAAATTCAATATAGGTGATACCTACATTTTTACTAATTACAATTTACGGGCACCAAATGCACAGAATACAAACCCAGTCATGTCAAAAGGGGGATTGTATTATTCCAGTTCTAATAATGTAATTCGGCAATCTGTGATTGACCGTCTTCTTCCGCAAAGAAAAGGTGACCTATATTCAAAGACTTTAGAGAATGTGTCTTTTAGTAGGTTGCAAGCACTTGGTATTTTCAAATTTGTGAATGTTAAATATCTTCAAGACAGTGCAAGTGTTCAAAACACAGTCACCAGAAATATTTTTTTGACACCAGGGAATATGCAGGATATTACAGGCTCTATTGAGCTCAATAGTCAAACTGGCAATAATTATGGTACTTCAGCAGGCCTGACTTATACGCACAAAAATCTGTTCCAGCGAGCGGAAAGACTTAACGTGAGTATGACGGGAGAATTGGCCACACAAATCAATAGTGGAGCAAGCTTTATTAATACTTCAAAGATTGACTTTAAAGTCAGTTATGCAATTCCCAAACTGATTGCACCATTTCGAGTGAAGAACTCGAACAGTCCATTTGTACCAAGGACCATTTTGTCTGCCTCTGTGGGATATGAAGACAGAGCACAATTCTATTCTTTATTGACCTCCGAGTTAAAGTTTGGATATAAATGGCAACGATCGCAGGAGGTGCAGCATGAGTTCAATCCCATCTCATTTAATCTTTTCAAATTAATAGACAGCACACCTGAGTTTGATGCAATCCGGGCACAGAATCTTCGCTTGAGTCGAAGTTTCGATAATGTGATTATCGCAGGATTAAAATATGTGTTGACTTATTCTAATTTTTCTACACTCCAACAAAAAAACGCTATATACTTTGCTGGAGAGCTTGAAACATCTGGCAATTTACTTTCATTGTTATCACAGATTTCTCAAAAACAAGGTGATGAACCTTTTAAATTAGCTGGTTTACCTGTCTCACAATACGTGAAGATAAGTGCTGATCTACGTCATTATACTAATTATAGAAGTAGTAGTCTTGCGATGAGAATATATACAGGGGTGGGTGTAACATATGGCAACTTACAAGAACTACCTTATAGCCGTCAATTTACGGTTGGTGGTGCTAACAGTCTTAGGGCATTTCAGCTTCGCGGATTGGGACCCGGGAGTTTTGCAACTGAGGACATTGGAAGCGAACCGCTTGATAATCAATTTTTAGATCAGACAGGCAATATTAAACTGGAAATGAATGTGGAATACCGGTATCCTATAATAAGTTATTTAAAAGGTGCCGTATTCCTGGATGCTGGTAATATATGGTTAATAGATAACTCAGATATTCCGGAAGGTGGATTTCAATTTAACCGTTTTATGAAGGAGATCGCAATAGGCACTGGTATTGGGTTTAGATTGGATTTTAATTATTTTGTTATCCGGTTAGATACATCTTTTGCCTTGCGAAAACCGGTAAGTGATACTGGATTCATTTGGGTATTAAAGGACATCGATCTTTTCAGCAGACAATGGAGAAAAGATAATTTAACCTGGCATTTGGCGATTGGGTATCCGTTTTAGCTGGAGGACTATTGTGCTATCACAAAGTTGGCATTTTCAGTATAAAAATTACGCATCGAAAGGACAATGTTAACTCCCATTTTTCAAAGGAAGTATTTAGAATTATTATAAGATGCCTTCAATATATCTAATATGTATGTGCCTTTTTATTGTCTTTCCATTTTTCGGTTAAACCCCTTCTTCGACTTATAAGACTATCTGAGAGAAAGGCAACATAGTATGAACTAAATTAAGGATAATAGGGATGTGAAGGCCTTCAGTGGTTAAGTTTTATTATTTACAAGTGTTACGTTTTGGGAATAATTAACGGGATGAGCGGTTGTCAAATAGACTCGTAATTATCAATTGTTTTTAAAGTCAGAGAATTTTGTACTAATGAGAAAAGTTCATTGCTCTGAAGGAGCGATTTATTATCAGCCAGGGATGGTAATCCCTGGTTCGAAATTGCAGTTTTTTTTTAGAATTAGCACTATTTTTCATAAAAATCCTGCCAAAGGCAGGCGGACATGACAATTCTAATTTATGAAATATGATTTAACCACTCAACGGTTTAATTATTCATTGGTATTTTCAACAATTTGCCTTCTTACAATACATTCTTCCGGGTACTT
>JAJCYJ010000470.1 GCA_029262975.1 Saprospiraceae bacterium | reverse complement strand
CTGAAGAATATCCGGCTTTTGAAGAGGAATTTGCTGCTTTATACCACGATAAAGCAGCCATATATGCAGAATTTGCTAAGGTGATTTGTATTTCCGTTGGATTTATCCACGTTTCAGAAAACCAAGTTAAAAATGGATCAGAAACCGAAAATCATGGAACGACCTTTAAAGTCAAAAGTTTTTACGGGGATGATGAGCGAGCACTCCTAAATAACTTTCATCAACTACTCAACGAATTTTATTATGACCGGTTTAATCAATTTATATGTGGTCACAATTTAAAAGAATTCGACATTCCATTTTTATGCCGAAGATCTATGGTCAATGAACTAAAATTACCCAACCTCATGGATATTGCAGGGTATAAACCTTGGCATGTACATCATTTATTAGATACGATGGAGATGTGGAAATATGGAGATTATAAGCATTACACGAGTTTGGATCTTCTTTGTACTGTATTGGGAGTAGACACACCTAAAAGCGATTTGGATGGCAGCCAGGTAAATGAAGCTTATTGGAATGGAGAACTTCAACGAATCGTAACCTACTGTCAGAATGATGTGGTAGCCACTGCCAGGGTGTATCTGAAATGTGTTGGCCTACAGACTTTTGACGATTCTGCTGTTGTTATTGTTTCATAGATTATTAATTAATTCTCTCCCAAAAGATATCATAAAACCATCCGGATCTGTTATATCAAAATCTCGCATGCCATATGCACGATCACCTATTGGATTATGTATGCTGACTTTCTTATCGACGAATTCATTATAAACTGCATCAACATCATACACGAAGACGTAGATTGACGTATATGGTCTGATTTTCCCTACTATAGTTGAGTCGTGTGCTAAATGAATGCTGACTGTTCCTCTTTTCAAGACCGCATAGTCAACAGGATTATTCCATTCGAATGTTACTTCAAATCCAAGTTTATCCCGGTAAAATTGGATAGAAGTGCTGATGTCCCGTACTTGAAGGACAGTTGCAAAATGAGAGAAGAGTTCTTGTTCAGATTTCACTTTTTAATTTAGCGATTACGAATAGGTGAAATTCTATCCAACCACCATTCAATTTCAAGTTTTAAAGATAGTTCATTAATTGTTTGCTCGTACGTTGTTACTTCACTATACGTACATCCTGATATGTGGTATATTTTCTCTTCTGAATTTTTAATTGCTGCTATTAAATTTTGTACTTTTTTTGAAAGCGGTCTTTCTAACTTTTCATTCAAATCATCCATGATGGCAGCTGCAAGTAATTGCACAGAGTAATTATCAGACCAAATTAGCTCTTCTATTTCTTGGAATGCTCCTCTTAAAATAAGGACTTCCATCATCTCGACATTTTCTGAAGGGAAACATGAATATCCCTCGCAAAATGATATTTTCCGTGGTTATAATTTTTCAAACTATCAAGTAACTGAGATGATTCTGCTTGTCCCGGATCAAAAAATTGAGCCTTCAAAATGGATAAAATTGGAACAGAGAAAAACAGGGTGGCCATTAATATTTTCATTAAAAGAAAACAGATCGATATGCCCGATTAGTACATTTGACATCGAGGTTTTTTGCTAGTTTTTAGACAGATTCATATTTATCGATAGACTAAGTCTCACTGCATCTAATACATTATTAATCAACAGAACAAAGCAGAATTAAAGCTTCTTCATTCCTATTTTTGGAGATCAAAAGCTTTGCTGCTTTATGGACTTCTTGAACATCTCCTTTTGTAATAATTTGTTGATAGACACTATCCGACTTAAGATTTGATATTTGCTTTTCGTCTGGTAATGATTTTAAATTACCCAGTCTTCCTAATTCATTTCCGGTAAGCCATGTGCTGTCCCGGGCATGAGCCGGCAAAGAGTCTACGCCGATACCTTTAGTTGCCAGAGGTTTTGGGATTTCAAAAAGGGCATCACCATTAGCTCGCGTATACCACATACCACCCATCCGGCCTACAAGGTCAAGTTTCGCGGTATTTAGTTTTTGATCTTCACCTAAGTAATCCTGGTCTACATGTATCTTAATTACTCTTGATAACACTAGATTGCCCGCGCCACCTTCTTTTCCTAATTCTATTATATCATCAACTTCACACTCAAATGAAACGGGACTTTCTGCTACACGAGGAGGTCTGATGAGATCTGAAGGTATTTGGGTAAGACCAGATTTTATAAATTCATTTACTCCTTTTTGGTATTCGGTGCTCGACAAGGAGACTTGTTCTACCATTGCATAATTGACAATATTTATAACTACTTCAGGCACTTCTTTCAGATTCACATACGAATCTTTAACCGTGTTATCACGCCCCCGTCGAGAGGGAGAAAATATCATTATTGGAGGATTCGCGCTAAAGACATTAAAGAAACTAAACGGACTTAAATTTACATTTCCAGCTCGATCAATAGTACTGGCCAGGGCAATGGGTCTTGGGGCAACACTGGATAATAGAATTCCGTGTAATTCTGAAACACTGATATCCTTTGGATCAATTGTAAGAAAGTTTTTTTCTTTCATTATTCTAATTATGTAGCTGGTAATATCATGGTCTGAACTTCTCCAAATCCGACTCTTTTATTTCCTTTCCCGGCGTGACCATACATCGTAATTGTATCATGATCTTTCAAAAATTTACGTATGCCGCCGTCATCGAGATGAACTTCTCTCTTACCTCCCCAGCACAATTCTAACATTGATCCGTAGGATCCTTTTTCAGGTCCACTGATGGTACCAGAAGCCATCATGTCTCCTATGTTTATATTGCAACCATTGACTGTGTGGTGAGCTAATTGCTGGACCATGTTCCAATACATATGCTTATAATTAGAATTACATATCATAGTTTCTGAGCTTGCCTTTGGCGTCAGACCAACCTGAAGTTGAATATCATAATGATGCAAGCCTGAATATTGTAAATAAGGAAGTACTTCCGGATCTTGTTTTTGACCTTCAACTTTGGCAAATTCTAATGCTTCCATAGTGACAACCCAGGGAGAAATTGAACTTGCGAAACTTTTTCCCAGAAATGGTCCAAGAGGAATGTATTCCCATTTTTGAATATCTCTTGCTGACCAGTCATTAAAGATGACCATTCCAAAAATGTGATCAGGGGCATCTTCGGTAGTTATATTCGAACCCAGTTCAGTATCCTTTCCCAGGATAAAGGCCATTTCTAATTCGAAGTCTAAAAGCCGACAAGGGCCGAATACAGGAGGCCCATCAGCAGGCTTGGTTTGTCCTTTTGGTCGGTGAATATTGACGCCACTCGGAATAATAGAAGATGCGCGGCCATGATAACCTACAGGAAGATGTCTCCAATTAGGTAAGAGTGCATTTTCAGGATCCCGAAACATAATTCCCACATTGGTGGCATGATCAATACTACTATAAAAGTCAGTATAATCTTTAGTGTCTACAGGAAGATGCATCTGTACTTCCTCTAATTTGAAAAAGACTTTGGGATGATTTTTTAAAATTGAATTTTCATCAGCAAATGTGGCTTGTAATCTTTCTCTTACTGCATTAGTTATTTTCTTGCCCTGCCTGATAAATGGATTTAATTTGGTGGACTCGAATACATCCGGATCGATATCTATGTCACCAAATAGACCTGTATCGGCCGCTGCCTCCAGATCAACTACGATATCACCAATCCGGGTACCGATCCTTTTCTTGCCATGAGGACCAGAAAAAATTCCAAATGGAATATTGTAAATGCTAAAGTCTGAATCATTGGGAATGTCTATCCAGCTCATTAATTTTTATTATTTTATATTAAAATTGAATACGAGTATTCTTGCTTAAAGGATTATAGATTATAATTCCATAATTGAAATTTATAAATAAAACCCTCATTAGATATCAGTTCAAAACCTAGTCATGATCAAGCCATGATTTATAGTATTTTCCATCGTCAATTTTTACTGCCTCCTCTGTCAACATAAGCGGCTTAAAAGTATCTATCATCACCGCCAACTCATTTGTGTTTGTCTTGCCAATACTTCTTTCATAGGCTCCCGGATGAGGACCATGAGGTATACCTCCGGGATGGAGTGTCATATATCCAGGACCGATGTCATTTCTGCTCATAAAATCTCCATCGACATAATAAATCATTTCGTCGCTGTCGATATTTGAATGATTATAAGGTGCCGGAATAGATTGAGGATGATAGTCATACAGTCTTGGGCAGAAAGAACAGATAACAAAGGCCTTTGTTTCAAATGTTTGATGCACCGGTGGAGGCTGGTGTATACGACCTGTAATGGGTTCGAAGTTATGAATCGAAAATCCATAAGGAAAGTTATAACCATCCCAACCCACAACGTCAAATGGATGCGTCTCATAAATTAATTCATGGAGCACTCCCTGTTTTTTAATTTTCATTTTGAATGCACCTTTTTCATCAAACGTTTCTAATTCCTGAGGCAAAATATAGTCACGTTCGCAGTAGGGTGAATGCTCCAATAGCTGTCCGAACCAGTTTCGATATCTTTTTGGGGTGTAAATAGGATGAAAACTTTCAGCGAATAGAATTTTATTCTCTTGGTCGTGAAATTCAATTTGATAAATCATCCCTCTTGGAATAATGAGGTAATCTCCAAATTCAAAAGGGATATTTCCAACTAATGAGCGCAGGATACCACCTCCTTTTTGAATAAATAACATTTCATCAGCATCCGCATTTTTATAAAAATATGAATTGAGCGACTTTCTGGGTGCTGCCACACCTATATGGATGTCGCTATTAACCATTAGTGTCACCCTTGCGTCAAGAAAATCATCCTTTGGTGGTACGTTATAGGAGATTAGTTTTCGGGATGTCAGGTTTTTATCAACTGCTATTTTAGGCATTACATCTTTAGGTGTACCAACAGCTGATACCATAGTAGGTCGATTAATATGATATAACAAAGAGGACATTCCGTCAAATCCAATAGTACCAAAGAGCTGTTCATAGTATAAATTTCCGTCTGCTTTGCGAAATTGTGTATGTCTCTTTTGCGGTATTTTTCCAAGTCTATGATAAACTGGCATGGCATTGAATTTAAGATCAACAAATGTTGATGTAAATATAAGTGATTGATAAATAAGAAGCTATATTTGAACTGATTAATTAGGAGATATTATGACGACTCCACGAAAGACTCAATTTTTTGCAGAAAGCTTAAGGCTGATCCATGACAGGGGATTCAAAGGCACAACCATGAGAGATATAGCCATGAAGATGGATTGTGACGTTGCTAATTTATACAACTTTGTAAAGTCTAAACAGGAAATATTAGATTTATCATTATTTGGAATAAATGAGGAATTTCATAATGGGATAGATGCTATCATTCAGAGCGGCTATTCACCTATAGCTAAGTTAAAGCGGATCACTCAGCTTTATGTGCGATTAAGTTTCGAAAAGCCATATCAAATATCTCTTTTGGTCAGCGGTTGGCGCCATTTATCAGCATCACGAAAAGCAGATTTTCTACGAGAACGAGCGGCGTACGAATCCAAAGTTCGGCAAGTTATTGAAGAGGGCATAGCCATCGGTGAAATGAAGCCCATTGATCCGATTCTTGCTACTTATATGGTTTTGTCAGCTATGCGCTGGCTATTTGATAAATCTATGGACAACTCATCAGCACTAAATCCTATCGAGGTAGAACGGCAAATCAATGAATTTGTAATCAGTGGTATTGAGTTGTAATTATTCTTTTAGACCGATTCTTTTTTTCCAATTGTATTAACTGTGATTATTGAATATTCTAATCAGGTTTCCGCCAATAAATTTACTTAGATCTTCTTCTGAAAATCCTTTTTCTAAAAATCGTCCACATAAGGCGGGCCAGTTTTTATAACTACTAAATATTGGATTCGTAGGCATGATACTGTCAATATAATCTGTAGCCCATCCTACATGATCGATACCCACCGTATCGACCATTTTAAAAACTGCTTCTATAAATGCATCCTGACTTGCCGCACCAAGTGGTTTAGGTAAAGGCCAGGTCCCAATAATACCGCCTGTATCTGCTATCAACTTTGCGTGATCTTCAGATATCCATCTTGGAAAATCATAATGATAGGATCCATATTTCTTTGAATCATATTTCATCATTGTATGTGACAGGACTAAAGGTCGCTCCGATATGTCTGCAGCTTGCTTGGTAGCTTGATAGGAAGCATGTGCCATATCTATGAGCATTCCATGGCGAACAGCTTCTTTAATCGAAGTTTTGCCTTCAGGGGTCAGCCCTCCAAAATAAGCAGGATCAGATTGGTTATCACCCAATTTGGTTTTCGCATAATGTATCGGTTGGAATTTTCTGATGCCATCCTGGTACATTTCGGATAATCTACCAGGATTACCTTCAATAATATGACCGCCTTCAGTAGAAAGAAAAATACCCACCTTTTTATCTTTAGAAACGCCTTTCAGTTGAGCGCTATCTGTGACAATCTTCATGGGAAGTCTAGAACAAAGATCGTTTAGTATTGACATTTGTCGTTTGTATTCTAACCAACCTTCTTGCCCTTTAAAATCTCTTTTTTTATTGCCGGGGTTACCGAGTTCGATGATGGGCATATCACTTGTAATACAAATAAATGCTGCTTTGCATCCTCCCTCCATCATATCTTCCAGGTTTTGGGCTAATTTGTCATCCCCCATGTAGGAAAAAATTCCTGCCCCTTCGATGCCCTTGGACTCCCAGAGACCTAAATGTGAGTGAAGATCGATAGTAGACGACTTATTGATAATAGCTATAGCCCTGGCACTCCAATCGGTTTGATCAGATTGCATAATTAGTTTGTCTATCAATTGTCGCATGGGATCTATTGACATGAGGGCGGTAGAAGCCAGTGTTCCTTTTTTTAGAAATTCTCTTCTTGATGACATCGCTATAGTTTTCAGGTGTCCATTCATCTTTTCACGCATTTATTAATTCGAAAGGTAATTACATAAAAGCACAGTTTATAAAAGGCCATGGCTGAAATGCAAAATTCCCCGTTTTACTTTGTCATTCTTTTAACATAATTATAAAATATTCCGAACAGAACATGTTTTTGAGTTCGTAACCCGAGATGTAACCTTCTGGCTGCAAATCTTCAACACCTCGCCTGATGTAAGTGTAAGGAATTTAATTGTACTGTGGACAGAAATATCTTTTCAGCAATTTATCAGGATAAATATGAGCTTCGTATAATTAGAATTGACGGATAACCTAAATAGACGGATATTCGTTGTCATATTCTCAATGTTTGTCATGGAAGAAATTACATTTTCTCAATTTTGGATCAATGAAGCAACAGGGATTGTAAGTCGCTATTTCATATTCGCATCAGCTGCTTTCATATTGTTTTATGTAATACTCAAAAAGCCGATGTGGTTTCGCAAAGTTCAAAAGAAGATTCCGGCTATGTCAGACTATGGAAGAGATATTTTTTATTCCATGATCTCTGTGACCATTTTTGCTACGGTAGCTCTGGCCACCTTTTATTATTTCATGCCTTACACGAATGTGTATGAGGATATTTCAGATTATGGATGGGGATATTATGCATTTTCCTGGGTTTGGATGTTTTTTCTTCATGACACCTATTTTTATTGGATGCACAGGGCGATGCATCATCCTACTTTATTTAAACATGTCCATCTCGTTCATCATAAATCTACAAACCCATCTCCCTGGACAGCATATTCATTTCATCCAGCAGAGGCTTTTTTAGAGGCAGCTATTGCACCACTTATAGCTTTTACAATGCCCGTACATTTGCCTACTATCGGGATGTTTTTTCTGTTTCAAATCGCATACAATGTGTATGGGCATTTAGGATTTGAATTGTATCCGAAAGGTTTTCATAAGACCTGGATAGGCAGGTGGGTCAACACCTCAGTGGCTCATAACCTGCATCATGATAAATTCACAGGGAATTTCGGACTATATTTTCTTTTTTGGGACCGCATCATGGGGACTATAAGAGATGATTATGATAAGACATTTGAAAAAACGACTGTTCATAGTGAAGTTCCCGCCACTAATCTAAGCGTCCTATAGTTTTCCTAGATCTCAGATAGAAGAGCTGAATACTTTTGATGTAGTATCCTGATTGATAAATGGATCAATAGCTGCACAAATATTTCGCACAAATGGCATTCCCTTTTTAGTGATCAACAAGCCATTTTTCTGCAGAATCAATAATCCATCCTCTCTTAACCCCTCTAATTTGGGTATCGTGGAAGAAAAAATATCTTGATCCATAGGATCATCATCAAACACGGTCATTCTTTTACAAATAAGATTCAAGATGTGTTTTTTAGTTCTCTGTTCTATACTATTGAGATGATGCCCTTTGACGACTGGAAGGCGACCTTGCTTAATAGATAATTGATACTTTTCAACCGATTTTTCATTTTGGACATACATACTGCCACAATCTGAAATGCCGCTGTTACCCAAGGCCAGTACACAAGACGTATTGTGTTCCGTAAATCCCATAAAATTACGATGAAGTCGCCCTTTTTTTTGAGAAAAGTATAAAGGATCATTCTTAAGCGCATAGTGATCCATGCCTATAGGATGATAACCTGACTTTAGTAATAGCTGCTCACCAACGTCCTTTAAGTTCTGCTTTTGATGACCTGTAGCTATATCCTTTTCTGTAAAAGCCCTCTGACCATTTCTTTGCCATGGCACGTGCGCATAACCATAAAAAGCTAATCTGTCTGGTTTCATTTCAGCAATGAAAGCACAGGTGTCTTTAATATGATTGATTGACTGATATGGGAGGCCATAGATGATATCATAGTTAATCGAAGTATATCCGAGTGCTCTTGCAAATGAGGTCACCTGGACAATTTGATCTTTTGATTGATCGCGATTTATGGCTTTTAAAACCTTCTCACTGACATCTTGTACACCAATACTTATACGCCGAAATCCATATTTATAGAGCACGTTCAGATGATTAATCGTCGTGCTGTTTGGATGAGCTTCAAAAGAATAACTGTGAGAATCATCTAATGTCGTTGATGACAAAATCCCAGAAAGTAACCGCTCTAATTCTTTCGGGCTAAAAAAAGTAGGCGTTCCTCCACCAAGATGTAATTCTTTGATGATCGGAGTTTGAATTAAATGTCTCTTGTATATTTCCCATTCTTCCAGTAATGCATCAATATATGGAGATTCGACTTTATGATTTGTTGTAATTCTCTTATTACAGGCGCAATAAGTACACAGTTTTTCACAGAATGGAAGATGGATATACAGGCTGACTTCATTATTGTTCGTGAGTTGTTGATTTAAATTATGCAGCCAATTTTCTTGAGTCGGCATTTCTTTTTGCCAGTTGGGGACTGCTGGATAGCTTGTATACCTGGGTACCCTGACATTATATTTTTCAAATAAAGTTTGGTCCATATTAAGTTATACTTTAATAGCACAAAGTAAACGAGCCAACTAATCGGCCTTCATGATAAATATCAGACCGTTTCATGATCGGCATCATGAGTGCGTATATGTTATCCTCTGACCTTTATGCAACAATTTGAGTAAAATGAAAGCGCCGCCAAAGGCATATATGATTACGGTCATTGGATTTGTAATTTTTTCCTGGATTATTCTGGGTTTTTTAATTCTCTTGCTCCTCTAATAATTCAGATTCTGTCAAGTGCTGATGACAAAAGATCTTATAGTAGATACGATTAAAACGCCTTGTTTTCATTGCGGCGAAAACTGTGACGATGGACCCGACCCGAATGAAAAACATAACTTTTGCTGTCAAGGCTGCAGGATTGTTTTTGAAATATTGGATGCTAATAACTTGACACGCTATTATACACTTAATGATGATCAGTCAATTGGCATAAGACCACGTAAGGACAATGGATTTGAATACCTGGAGGATCCGAAGATAATAAGTTCTTTTTTGGATTTTGAGAGCGAAGATCGATGTAAATTGACTGTTGAATTACCGGATATTCACTGCAGTTCTTGCATTTGGCTTTTAGAAAATATTTCAATACTCGATACTGGTATCGTAAGATCGAGGGTTGATTTTTTGAAGAAAAAATGTTCTTTAGTTTATGATCCTTCGATTACGTCATTCAGGTCCATCGCTTTATTGTTAAACAGGATAGGGTATGCACCACGGTTTAATCAAGATCAGTTAGAAAATCATACGACTTCCACGGATCATCGAGGGTTGTACTATAAAATTGGTATCGCCGGGTTTTCATTTGGCAATATTATGCTGCTCAGTTTTCCTGAATACTTAGGCCTTCAAGACCTCAATAACTTTTTCTTACTTGGCATTCTCAATATAATTTTAGCATTACCTGTACTGGGTTATGCTGCTGCTGATTATTTGCGTGCTGCATGGCAAAGTATAAAAGTCAGAAAATTAGGAATCGATGTACCCATAGCCATCGGGATGTTAGTATTATTTGGTCGCAGTGTATTTGAGATACTAACACATACTGGTTCTGGATACCTGGATAGTTTTACAGGCTTCGTTTTTTTCCTTTTAATAGGAAGGTGGTTTCAATTGATCACTTTTGGTTCTATTTCTTTTGACCGTGATTACAAATCTTTCCTGCCGATGGCAGTCCTCAAAAAATCTGGATTTAAATGGGAATTCTCGCAAATTAATTTAATCAAAGTTGGAGATATTATTCGCATAAAAAATGAAGAGATCATTCCTTGTGATGGGATCTTGCAAAGTAAGTTAGCCAAAATAGACTATAGCTTTGTTACGGGAGAAGAGCGTATCAAACAGGAAATTTCTGGTGCAGTACTTTTTGCGGGAGGAAGACAAAAGGGTCAGGCGATTACCATTAAGGTTACAAAACCTGTAGATCAGAGTTACCTGATGCAGTTATGGAATGAAGATGTATTCGCTCAAGAAA
>JAJCYJ010000469.1 GCA_029262975.1 Saprospiraceae bacterium | reverse complement strand
CTGTTGTTTGCGCAGAACTTAGTTTTAGTTCTTCTTTAGAAGATTCCTTGAGACTGGTTTTATTTGAAATTTTTAATCCTGGAATACTGGATAATTCCTGATATCCCGATAAATAATTCTGCCAGAAAGATTCAATTTCTGATGCGGTCTGCTGCTCCAGCCAATGAATGAAAGGTGCATACAATCTTGGCTTAATGGTAGCAGAACTTCCTCCGTTTTCATATAGTTCGAGAAAGTCTTTAAATATAACAGGCATACTCCAACCATCAAGAATGATGTGATGATTAGACAAAATCAGACGTTGCGTTTGTGCATCTGTTTTGAACATTGCAATTCTGATTAAGGATTTTTCTTTTAGATCAAATCCTTTAGCTCTGTCCTTTTCTAAAAAGTCCACGATGTAATCTTCCTGGTCATCATGACCAAGATGTAATATATCCTCTACCCCAAAAGTCACAGGCACATGCTTGTGCACCACTTGCAAGGGTCTGTTAAGTCCTTCTGAGTAAAACGATGTCCTTAATACAGGGTGTACATCAAGCACCTTTTGCCAGCATTCGCGGAATAGATTTTCATCCAGGTCTCCTGAAAGTGCTACGTCCAACTGCACGAAATAAGCACCCGAATCAGCATCCAGTAATTTATGAAAGAGCAGCCCCTCTTGCATTGGCGATAATGCATAGATATCTTCTATTGAAGATGACTTTAATAAATTAGCGGAAATAAATTCATGATACTCTTCAAGATTTAAATCACAAGCTGTAAAATCACAAGGAGTGCGCAGTTGCATCGTCTGTGCAGAGCAATGTTCAATTAACTCTAACAGTGCATTTTCAAGAGCTACTATTAAAGAATCAACCTTATTTTGATCTAATCTTTTACTACCGTATCTGATCGTCATTTCGAGTTCTTCGTCAATGAGATAGCACAGAATACTTAGTTCATCTTGTCGGTTGTCTTCAGGACTTGCTGTAGGGCCTGTGTCCGTGTTTGAAAACTGAAATGTAGATTCCTCGTTACTATCAGTCAGACCACCTAAATAATTAAAACTAATTGCGCAGTTATCCTGTTGGGGAATTTGCTGATCACTTAAATATTTCAGCAACCCATATGTTATCCCCTTGTCCGGGATTCGGTGGAGGTTTTCTTTGACCTTCTGAAGATGAATTTCCATTGAATCCACATACTGTAGATGTACTGGAAATAGAGTTGTAAACCAACCTACTGTTCGGCTTATATCCATGTCCAATATCTCTTCTCGGCCATGTCCCTCCAGCGTAATCCTATAGGAATCATCTCCATACGACTGTTTTAAAGCACGGCTTAATGCCGTCAGTAAAACGTCATTTACTTCTGTATTATAAGCTTGGTTGGTTTGTTGTAATAGGGCTACAGTATTTTCTTTATTAAGTCTAAACTGTACTATTTTACTTTCCCCAACTTTGTTTGACTGATCTGGATGATCTACAGTTATAGTTGCAACTTGACGCGTTAAAAGTTGTTCCCAATAATTGTAATGCTTTAGTGCTTCAGGGCCATTAGAATATTCAATTACTTTATCAGCCCACCATGAAAAAGGAGCCGATTTAGGTGCCAGTCCGAGTTTTTTACCCGTTTTTAATTGATCGTAAACCTGTGTCAAATCTTCGATCAAAATACGCCATGATATGCCATCGACAACGAGATGATGTATCACCAAAAGGAGTTGGTCACAATCATCTTTTTGAAATAAAATAACCTTTAAAAGAGGCCCCTTTTGTAAATCAAAACCAGACTGAGCTTCTGTGGAAAACCGGCTAATCTCCTCAGACCCATGTTCAGAATTAGAAATCTTGACAACTTGTAAGTCTAAGTCAATCTCTTCCGTGACAACTTGAAGTGGAAGTCCATCCGAAGTCTGGTAAGAAGCCCGTAACATATCGTGATGGCCTAATAAAGTCTGTAGACTTTCTTCTAAGATCGGCAGATCTATTTTTTCTCTACAAGACAAACACACAGCTTGGTTAAAATGATGATCATGTACAAGTCCTTTTTCAAAGAACCATCTCTGGATCGCAGTTAGTGCAACTTCTCCACTTTGCAATCCTTGGGGATAATCATGTTTTTTAGTTTTAATTCTTGGCGCCAGGGTATTTATACTCGGATAACTGAATAAATCCTGAATAGATAATGACCATCCCTTTGCGCCGAGTCTTCCACTAATCTGAATTGCCTTTATCGAATCCCCTCCTATATGAAAGAAATTATCATGCACACTTATAGAGGGTTTTCTAAGTACATCCCGCCACACGTCACTTAACAAGATTTCCATTTTGTTTGTTGGGGCTACATAATCCACACCCGTAGCTATACCCGTACCATCGGGATCTGGCAATGCTTTTAGATCAACTTTACCATTGTTGTTTAATGGTAAAGAGTCCAGTTCAATAAAGTGTGCCGGAACCATGTAGTCAGGAAGACTTTCTCTAAGAAAGGCATGTAAAGCAGTGACATCCGGAATTGTTCCGTTACTATTTACTAAATAAGCGGCAAGCTCTTTATTGTGCTCTCGATCAATACCAACTACAACGCAGCGTTCAATATCAGAATGTTGTAAAAGGGCATGTTCTATTTCTCCCGCTTCTATACGATATCCCCTGATCTTCAACTGGTAGTCTAAACGGCCAAGGAATTCAATATTTCCATCCGGTAACCATCGAGCCAAATCACCGGTTTTATACAAACGACCTTCTTCTTCAAACGGATGAAAAATGAATTTTTCTTTGGTAAGAGATTCATTGTTGACATAACCTCTTGCCAATCCAGGGCCCCCGATATGTAACTCACCCGGAATACCTATTGGAAGCAATTGCTCATCTTTTCCTAATATATAGATTGTACAATTAGACAAAGGTTTTCCAATTAAAATCCCGGATGGAATTCTATCTATTTCTTCAAGTAGAGAAAAGCGATGTGTCGTACATCCAACTGTTGCTTCTGTGGGGCCATATTCATTTATAATCTCTATATCACTTTCTGTATCAATTAAAAATTGAAGATCGTGGGCATGCAAAGCTTCTCCTCCCAACACATATTTACTGGTAATTTCCGGCAACTTTGATTTTGGAATAGCGGCTTGTAAAACTGAAAGATGCGCTGGAGTCAGTTTTAAAAAATCATATGGTGCATGCAAGATGAAGTTTTCATCTGAAAAGACATCTATGGCCTTTCGGAAGCTCACGAACAATGACCTGCCATTTACTAATGGAACAAAAAATGCTGTTAGAGAAGCATCAAATGTAAAAGGCAGATAAGCGAAACTTGCTTTTTTTCCATTCTCTACATTCAAGAGACTCTGTCCACTAGACTGCAAGTAATTAGATAAACTACAATGTTCTACCATGACCCCTTTAGGCTTACCTGTAGATCCTGAAGTATAAATAATGTAAGCTAGTTGATCCGGGTTAATTGAAATTGAAAGATTACCTGTAGATTCTTCAGTGAATGTGCCTATCGGAAGAACAGGTACATAACTTCCGAATGACATCATAGCACTATAAAAAGTCACCTCATCTGTCAAGAATAATTTCGTCTGACTATTCTCCAACATATATTGGATTCTTTTCTCAGGAATGTCAGGGTCTACAGGCAAAAAGGCGCCACCGGATTTCAAGATACCGAGTATGGCTATAATCGTCCATTCATTTGTCACCAATTGTAATGCAATTATATCGTCTGGCTGGACCTCGTGATTGTCGATAAGATAATGTCCGAGCTGGTTCGCCTTTTCATTGAGCTCACGAAATGTATGTTGACCGCTATCGAAAACAATGGCAATTCTATCTGGTGATTTTGCTACTTGTTCTTCAAATAAATCAATGAAAGTTTTATCTAATTCAAAGTCGTCTTTTGTGTCATTAAAATTGTCGAGCAACAACTGCCGTTCTAATTTTGAGATAATATTGATCTCACTTATCAAAAGACCTGGATTAGAAATCACATTGGTCACAGCAGACTCGATATGACGTTTGATCAGCTGTACCCATTCTTTAGATAGGACGTTTTTATTGTATGTAAGACGAAATGACAATTCCTTACCCGGTAATATTATTAACCCGAAACCATAGTGATTTGCCTGATAACTTTTTACCCCTTCTATTTTTAATACACCATCGTTTTCTTGTAAGGATTCTTCAACAGGATAATTAAGTAGGGCCACAGTATGATCAAATAAATCATCTTGTCCATTCCATAGCGATTGTATCCGTGCCAGTGAATAATGTTCGTATTCCTGTATGGCAGATGAATCTTTTTGAATTTTTTGTAACAGCTCTGAAAATGGCTGATCTGCTTGCAAGTTGATTCTAACTGGAATCGTATTAATAAACAAACCGGTCATTTGTTCTATATCCTCTATTTGTATAGATCTTCCTGAAGTTGTCATACCAAAAACAACCTCATCTTTTTGATTATATACGCCAAGGATCACAGCCCAGATTCCTTCTATTAATGTATTCAAACTAACCTGACTTTCCCTCGCCAAATCATCTAATGCTATAGTTTGTGCAGGGGTTAAGGTTAATACTTCTTCTCCTGGGTCAATCTCTATTGACTTACTTACCTTTTTCAAGCCTGGAATAGTTGATACTTCTTCAAATCCGGATAAATAATCCCTCCAGAAGGATTCTCTTTCTAATTCAGTCTGATTATCCAGCCACTTGATAAATGGTGCATATGGCTTTGGTTGAATCGTGGTAGCTTCACTTCCGCTTTCATATAAAACGAGAAAATCATTGAATATAACTGGCATACTCCATCCATCTAAAATGATGTGATGATTAGAAACTGTAAACCGGTAATGCGCCTCACCTGTCTTTATTAGTGCAAATCTTATCAACGATTGCTCACTAAAATCAAATCCTTTTTTACGGTCGGACTGAAGATGAGACATTATAAATTCCTCTTGTTCTTTGGAATCAAGATGGGTTATATCTTTTACCATAAAATTAACAGGCACATCTGTGTGTACCACTTGAATTGGACTGTTCAATCCTTCTGAGAAGAATGAAGTTCTTAATACCGGATGTGCATCCAAAACCTTTTGCCAACAATCGTGGAAAAACTGCTCATTCAGGTCCATGGCCAATCCCAAATCCATTTGAATCATATAGGCAACTGAATCAGGATCCATCAACTTGTGAAAAAGCATACCCTCCTGTATCGGAGATAATGGATAAATATCTTCTATCTGTCCCGCTTTCAAATTATGCTTAGACAATAAGTCGTCATATTCCTTGAGACTTAATTCACAACCTGTAAAATCACTTGGGGTTCGTCGGTTTTCTTTACGATTAGTACAATGATCAATGATC
>JAJCYJ010000468.1 GCA_029262975.1 Saprospiraceae bacterium | reverse complement strand
ATGTCATAAACACAACTTTTGGAACAATTATCGTTCATCGTTTGGCATTAAAGCAATTAGTATGTTCAAAGTTTTTAAGAAAGTATTCGGCACAAAGCACGAGAAAGATGTTAGAGGTTATGCTCCGATCGTAGAAGAGATAAATTCACACTTCGCCTCATATGAGTCCTTAAGTCATGATGAGTTAAGAAATAAGACACATGAGTTCAGAGCGCGAATCGCTGAACATCTGAAAGGAATAGATGAAGATATAAACACGCTTAAGGCGGAATTAGAAGCAGAGCCAGATATTCTCGCCAAGGAAGATAAATACAATGAAATAGATCAATTAACTAAAGAGCGTGACGAGCATCTGGAAGAAATATTGAAAGAATTATTGCCCGAGGCTTTTGCCGTCGTGAAAGAAACGGCGAATCGTTTTATGAACAATGACTTTCTTACTGTCAAAGCTACTGATCATGATCGTGATCTTGCCGCCTCAAAAGATCACATTACAATATCTGACGACAAAGCCATATGGAACCAAACCTGGAAGGCAGGGGGTACTGACACAACATGGAATATGCTCCATTATGATGTCCAGCTTATTGGAGGAATGGTACTTCATGAAGGAAAGGTCGCAGAAATGCAGACGGGTGAGGGAAAAACTTTGGTTGCAACTTTGCCAGCCTATCTAAATGGCTTGTGTGGTCTTGGAGTACATGTGATTACTGTGAATGATTATTTGGCCAAAAGAGATAGTGAGTGGGTAGGACCAATTTTTGAATTTTTGTTTTTGACGGTTGATTGTATTGACAAGTACAGACCACATTCACCAGGTCGTGTCAAAGCTTATAAGAATGATATTACATATGGTACTAACAATGAGTTTGGTTTTGATTATTTGAGGGATAATATGGTGCGCTCCAATGAAGAACGCGTTCAGGGCAAGCACCATTTCGCTATGATTGATGAAGTTGATTCTGTCTTAATAGATGATGCGAGAACTCCTTTGATAATATCCGGACCTGTACCAAGAGGTTCTGAGGAACAAGAATATCAAGAATTAAAACCAAAAGTTGAAAAACTTATAGCAGGTCAGAGGAAATTGGCAACATCCTACCTTGCCGCCGCAAAAAAAGGATTTGCAGAAGGAAATAAGGGATATGAAGAAGGAGATACAGGCATGAATCTCTTGAGAGCTTTCAGAGCGCTGCCTAAGTATCGCCCACTTATAAAGTTCTTAAGTGAAGAAGGAGTAAAGGCAACTTTGCAAAAGGCAGAAAACTTTTACATGCAGGAACAATCTAAGCGCATGCATATTGTTGATGAACCATTGCTTTTTACAATAGATGAAAAGAATAGAAATGTCGAATTGAGTGATCATGGTGCAGAGTATCTGGCAAAGGGAGAAGACGATATAGACTTTTTTATTATGCCTGACATTACGAGTGAGATGCAGGTTCTTGACGAGAAAGAAAAGGAGTCTGGAGAAGATCTCAGCCAATTCAGAACTAATCTTGTTCAAGACTATTCGATTAAATCAAGACGATTGCACGCAGTAAGTCAGCTTCTAAAAGCATACACATTATTTGAAAAGGATGAAGAATATGTAGTTATTGATGGCAATGTCAAGATTGTTGACGAACAGACTGGCCGTATGATGGAAGGTCGAAGGTATTCTGATGGGTTACACCAAGCTCTCGAAGCAAAGGAAAGTGTCAAAGTTGGAGATATTACTCAGACATACGCCACTGTAACACTTCAAAATTATTTCCGTATGTATCATAAGCTTTCAGGTATGACTGGTACAGCTGAAACTGAAGCGAAGGAACTGTGGGATATTTACAAATTGGATGTTGTTGTAATTCCAACCAACAGGCCAATAGTAAGAGATGACAGAGAAGATTTGGTATACAAGACAGCAAGAGAGAAATTTAATGCTGTATTAATACAAATTGAATCTTTGACTAAAGCCGGGCGACCGGTTCTCGTAGGTACAACCTCTGTAGACATTTCTGAAAAGCTCAGCAGAATGATGCAAATAAAGGGAATTCAGCATAATGTTTTGAATGCCAAGCAACACCAGCGTGAAGCCCAGATTGTGGCAGAAGCCGGACGGGCTGGAAATGTGACGATCGCAACGAATATGGCTGGTCGTGGTACGGATATTAAGATAAACGAAAAAGTTAAGGAAGCTGGAGGTCTTGCGATAATTGCCACGGAAAGACATGATTCAAGAAGAGTTGATAGACAATTAAGGGGTCGGGCTGGCCGCCAGGGAGATCCGGGTTCTTCACAGTTCTATGTCTCTCTAGAAGACAATTTAATGAGGCTGTTCAACTCTGAAAGACTGGTCAAGGTAATGGATAAAATGGGCCATAAAGAAGGGGAGGTTTTACAACATAGTATGGTATCTAAATCCATAGAGCGTGCTCAAAAGAAAGTGGAGGAAAACAATTTTGGTATTAGAAAGAGGTTGCTTGAGTACGATGATGTCATGAATATTCAGCGTGAAGCCATCTATAAGAAAAGGGGCAATGCGCTCTCGGGAGACAGGCTTTCGGTTGATCTCTATAACTTATTCTCTGCCCTATGTGAGAACATTGTTACAGATTATAAATATGCCGGCACCTATGATTCTTTTAGAAATGAATGTATCCGGGTTTTGGGCTATAATCCAGAGATTGATGCCGCAGCTTTTAATGAAGCACCGACTGAAGAACTTGTGCAAGATTTACAAAATCAGACAATGGACTTCTATAACATGAAGTTCGAAAGAATTACGGAGATACTAATGCCCGTCATCAAACGCGTCCAGGAAGACGAAGGCCATAGATACAAACGTATTGCCATCCCTTTTACGGATGGGTCAAAAAAATCTCTTCCCATTTCTGCTGATCTACGCGAAGCCATTGATACTACTGGAAAATCTGTGATAAAAGATATTGAAAAGGCCGTAAGCCTTGCTATTATTGATGAAAATTGGAAAGAGCACTTACGTTCAATGGATGAGCTTAAAGATAGCGTTCAGGCAGCGTCTTTCGAGCAAAAAGATCCACTTGTCGTTTATAAAATGGAGGCATATGATCTATTTGAGCGATTAATATATTCCATTAATGAGGAGGTTAGTTCGTATTTAATGAAGGGAAGACTTTTAATCAATAATGAAAACTTAAAAGAAGCAAAAGAAGTTAAGACTGACCTTAGTAAAACCACTGCAACTCGAGAAGAACAGGCAAGAAGAGCGGCAGCAGAAGGTGTAAGTGTGCCAAAAGTGAAACCGGAAACTTTTGTGCGTACTGAAAAAAAGATTGGTAGAAATGATCCTTGTCCCTGTGGAAGTGGAAAGAAGTTTAAACAATGTCATGGTCGTGCATAGTGTTAAAATATTTATTGTTCTTTTGATTTAAATTATAGTAGACAAAAACACCATTCATGCGGTATGCAATTCTCTTCTTTTTTTTATTTAATTGCCTCGAGCTCCTCAATGGTCAAGTAATTATTATTGAAGAGTCTGGGGTGCGAATGCTTATGGGGCAATATGAATCCCAAGGTAAAACAGAAGACTTCATTAATGGGTGGAGGATAAAATTAGTGAGCACAACAGACCGTCGCAAATTAGAAAGTACCAGATATCTTTTTAGACGGAAATATCCCGATAAAGTTTTCTCTCAGAGCCATGAAAATCCATATTATAGCCTTAAAGTCGGGGCTTTCGAAACGCGTCTAGATCTTGAACCACTTCTCGCTCTATTCAAAGAAGATTTTCCGGATGCCATACCTTTTAGAGATCAGGTAATGAAATCTGAGTTATTTGAAGAAGAATGACCACTTGGAATAATAAAGTACGCCGTTCTTCAGGCATAGACTGGATTTTGATACTCTCCTATATTGCCCTTGTTTCGATTGGGTTGATGATGATTTATACGACCACCTACAATGACTATG
>JAJCYJ010000467.1 GCA_029262975.1 Saprospiraceae bacterium | reverse complement strand
ATTGATTTAAAACTATTCTTTAGAAAGAGCCTCAACTTCTTTTCTTTTGTATACTTTCTTATGTCATCATTGTCAAATGTATGAATGCCTAAATAAGCGATTGAATCGTGGAAAACCTTATACTCTAATACCTTTTTTTCTGGAGTTTTTTTAGCCCCTTGATTTCTCTTATTTAGATGTTTTCTAATCGTATCTAGGTTCAACGGTTTAATAATTATAGAATCTTTACTCTCCTTAAATTTAATTTCAAACTGATTTACTTGCCCGTAGTAGTAGAAGTAATACATAGAAAATTTAAATCCTTTTAAATCACTATACTTAGTGGTTTTAATAAAACCATCAGAAGCAAAAAGATTTCCAATTTTGGCAACTATGCTATTTGGTGATTCTCCATTTATTGATTCGATTTGTTTTCCTTCTATTGCAAAATCTTGAAAATCAGAACCGTTTTTGACGCAGTAGAGTTCTTTGCCGAGAAAAACAAATGTCAAAGGCAAAAATTTTATTTCTCTGTTCAATTTATCCTTAACAATTTTAGGCAGAAATATATCAGTGTGGTCTTCTCGTGATAACGCAACTAAAGGTGCTATGAGTTTATGAAATTCAAGTACATTTAAATCATTTCTGATTTTATTCCTAACTTCTTTGAAAGCAATATCAACACTATCTTTTGATGTATACCAATACATCCCTGAATGAAACTTGTCCAAACCCTGATAAAGTATATCAAGATCATTCAACAACTTTTCCTTTTTTATGTCAGGAAAATTTCCAAAATTCTGAGCAAATGAGAATTGAAAGGAAATACAAAAGATTATCAAGATTGCTAGCGTTCTATTCATTTACGTTTGTCTTATTGGCTACAACGTCCAAGTGTACATGGAGGCCGACCGGATGAATGCTTACATCGTACACAATGTTATCACGCGTTAACTAATTCATAGTCCTGAATCAGAGTTTGAGCTGATATTCCTAATTTTTCATTAAGCTTTCGAATCATTCCAATACTTAATTTTCTCTTTCCTTTTAATATTTCGCTGGCCCTACTTCTGGAGCCCAGAAGTTTACTTAATTCGCTTCTACTCATTCCAAGTTGATCAAGTCTAAAGAGAATGGCTTCTATGGGATTTGGAGCCTCTATTGGAAAATTCGCCTTTTCATATACCTCTATAAGTATGCTGATGACTTCTAGTTCGTCTGATTCTTTTGAATTAGGCTTTAAGTCTTTTTGCATCAATTCATATGCTCGGGCAAGGTATTTGTCGTGCTCTTTATTATTTTTTATTGGCTTTAGCATAGCTTATAGTTTTTGCATCAATTAAATCATATTCTGTATGTGTTCCAAACCAAACAACGAATACAATTTTCAATCTGTATTCTATGTCTACAATCAATCTAAAGTTGTTACCATTGATGTTGAAGACCACTCGTTTATCAGTTATTATCGAAGCATTTCTATACTTCAATTTCAATGATTGCGGTGTTTCCCAGTTTGAATGCTCAACTTCTTGTAACCACGATTTCAATGATTGCTCAGATTGGGCATATTTTTCCCAGTAATCTCGAATTGTATTTGCCGCAATTACGCTCATAAACACAACAAAAATACTGAATGTTCCCATTTTGGGTGCACACCACCATTTTCTTTATCAAAATGGGTGAGAACGGGCCGATGCACGCCCCGTACGGCTCGATTCTCGAATTACCTTAAATGTACATAATCTTCATCGTATCGGATATAGTTCTATAAATTATCAAATAGTATGGGTACGTACATAATGTTATGATCTGTAGAGGAGAAAATCGGAAGTTTAATTAATTTGATCCCTGCTATTCATGTTACTTTTCCTATCGTTGAAAAGTAACCAAAAAACTCGCGAATTTAAGCCAACACCCGCCAAGCCAGGCATCCCTCGACCCACCAAATTCGCCTGCCACCCTTCTTTAACAATGTGCGAATCTTTATAATCAATCTTGATACTAAGGCCTCCTCTATTGAGCACAACGTTCAACATATCTGACAGTCATCCCGAATGGGTGGCTGGCATGCTCACCCTTTTTCTCTCCCGTTCTCTAATCAACAAAAGTTTTGCGTATTATTGACTTGACTTCTATTATTTCCTTCGTACTTATTTTGTTCTTTGTTCGTATAATTCTGATCTTATCAATAGTGCGAATTTGGTCTAACGCAATTCGACCGACTCTATTTTCGATTAATTCTTTTACGCGAGTTGGGTATTTCTTCTTGGTAGAAGTCAGAGGGGCAATAACCACTGTGCCGAGATGTCGATTCATCTCATCTGGTGAAATCACTATACATGGCCTTGTCTTCTTTATTTCGCTCCCGACGGTGGAATCCAGGTTCACGGTAACAATTTGATATTGGGTCACTTCCACTATTGAGAGTGTTCATCGTCAAAAACATCATCGACTAACAACCTATCATCTCCTAGTTGATGCATCTTCTTAAAATCCTTGTCCCACCCCTCTCGTGGGTTCGATACAGCTTTAAGTATAAGGTAGTCCTTCTCCAAAACCAATTCCACCTTGTCTTTGATGTCGTACTTGTCCAGGATCGTTTTACTGAGTCTTAGTCCTTTTGAGTTCCCCATTCGTATAATTTTCACTTGCATGATCTATCATCTACTTTATTACAAAGTATCTACTTTTTGATGACATCTTCACATCAAATAGTGGGAGATAACGGTGTTAGTACATGTGCAGGAGCGAGAGACCAACGCTCGTTATACAAACTGTCATCTTCCATTATCGGCGGTTATCGATTTTTAAGTAGTTCAAATAGACCCTCATTTATATAATAGTTTGACTTACCCAATTTCTCTTTTCTGAGAATTCCATCATTGGAAAGTTGGTTTAGATAATTCGCAGCAGTTAATCTACTTACACCAAGATCTCTAACTACAAATTCTATTTTTGAGTAAGGATGTTTGAAAAGGTTGTTCAGTAAATCCTGGCTGTAGAATTTATAATTATCCCGTAACGTTGTTTTCATCCTTTGCATCTGTAGTTTGATTTCGCTAATTAGCGCTATTGTATCTTCAGAAGTTTTTTCTACAGATTCAATTATATAGATCAACCATTCTTCCCACCTATTTTCTGTTCTTACAGATGCAAGTAATTCGTAGTATTTGGGCTTATTTTTAATGATGTAATTGCTTAAGTACAGTATTGGGAGATTCAATAGACCTTGCTTAATTAAGTAAAGTATATTGATTATTCTACCAGTTCTTCCATTTCCATCATAGAATGGATGGATGCTTTCAAATTGCAAATGAATTACTGCCATTTTAATCAATGGGTCGAGATCAACAATTGAATCATCATTGATAAATTCTTCTAGATTCTTCATTAATCGGACAATTGTATCGAAGTCTTGGGGAGGCTCGTAAACAACTTCACCTGTTGAAGCATTTTTAAGTACGGTTCCTGGTACTTTCCTGAATCCTGCGTTATTTTTTTCTAATCTCTTTTGTATTTTAAGTATTGTATTATTCGTAAGTAATTGATTTTGTTGGATTAGAGAGAAGCCAACCTTCATTGCTTCAATATAATTTTGGACTTCTTTAGAATCTAATGAGGAAATCAAGTTCAATTCAACTTTGTATAATTCATCATGTGTTGTGATAATATTTTCAATTTCAGAGCTATCTTTTGCCTCTTGCAACCCAAGAGTATTTATCAATATATTTTGATTGGGAATGGTTGATGCAATTCCTTTCAATTCAGCTAATGCTGCATGAGCTCTCGGCAGTCTTTTGAGCACTGACTTGGTTTCAAGATCGAATTTGATTGGCAACGGATCTAGTTGCCATTTTGGTGGTTTTACCATACGTAAAGAAAATTGCACTTTATGTACACCTACAATTTACGTGTAAAGATAATTGATTTTTCTTTACATGTTTATTGTCAAGAGAAGAGAACTGGACTACGTCAAAAGCAGCTCCGCCCTTCACCCTGTCTGTCAAACCTGGATTATGCATTAGGTTTTCGTGATGAGAGTTGAAAGAGCAACCTGCCTACCTGCGGAGAGCAGGTAGGAAAAATAAGCCAAACACTCGCAAGCGATTCGCTTGTTCTCACAAACTCTTACGGTGATTTTGACTTATGAACGCATGATTCATACGAAGTATGATGAAGACATAGAGATGTCTTCAAATAAGAGCCTGCCGACCTCTGGTGGGAACCACTTGTGGCTAAGTCAATGCTCAAAATTATAACCACTCATATCTGGGTTTTTTTGAGAATCAAAATCGATGGATTGCCTGCCACGCCTTAAAGCGTGGTGCCTGATTTTGCAGCTATTTCAGCTCGTAATACCTGCCAGTCCGCAGGCTGGGACATTCCAATACATAATCCAGGTTAAACATCTAAAGTAGCAATAGTTCTAAAGAAAGTCGAGTGGTTTTCCAGGCAGAATTACTTCTTCATCGTGTGTTATACTGGTATTAGAAAGTGAAGCCTGAATGCTAAATTCCTTAATCAAAGATCGTGGAGCTTTTGCCTGCGAAACTTTTTAGTTGGTCTGGTTTATTACCTTTAAGACATAGAAAAAGAGACCATTCTAAAATGACGCAATAAACAATTGAGGTCATTGTAATAAGGACGATCTTACAATTCATAATAAGTAGCTATGAAGTTTAAACGCAGGGATTTTGTTAAAATATTGCCTTTGGGTGCGGTGTTACCAGGGACTGTCTTGAGTAGTTTTGTTACAAAAAACGGCCCGAATAATTTAAAAAATCAGGGATTAAAAACTGAAAACTCGAGCCTTATCCAGGCGAACATTGATAAAGTGTACGATGAGGCAATTGTGATTGATGGAATAGTTATTACCAGAAACTGGGATGAGGATTCAGACAAGGCATTGGCCAAATCTGGTTATACCGGCTTCAATGCTTCTCTCGACTCAGGGAGCCTTCAAAGAGCGCTCAAATCATTGACTGAATGGCAAATGCGGATCAAGAAAAATCCCGATCGCTTTATTCATGCTACCAGTGCTGCCGATTTTATTGAAGCGAAGAAGGAGGATAAAGCTGCAGTCATGATGGGGTTTCAGAATACTACCATGATTGAAAAATCTCTTGATAATCTGGATATTCTCTATCAGGCTGGAACCCGCTGGATTCAATTGACCTATAACGAACGAAACCTGGTAGGTGACGGATGCACTGAGCGAACAAATGCCGGATTATCAGATTACGGAATTGAATTGGTGGAACGTATGAATGAATTGGGTATCATCATAGACCTTTCTCATTGCGGACAACAGACAACTAACGATGGCATAAAGTTCAGCAAAACAGGGGCTTCGATTAATCATTCCATGTGTGAAGCCCTGCACAAAACTCATCCCCGTGCTAAAACAGATGCTCAGATTCGGGCAATGGCAGACAAAGGCGGCGTAATTGGAATTATTAGTTTAGGATATATGATTGGGCCAAATTTGGGAACAGAAACCACCTTAGATACCTACGTAGACCATATTGAACATGCCGTCAAAGTTGGTGGTATAGACCATGTAGGACTGGCTGCAGATTTTGCTATTCAAGGTTTGGAAGCGACCGGTGCCACACGAGAAAATTGGTATGAGCCAAGGCTAACCCGATTTAAACCATCCTACAAAGTTCAATGGCCACCCTGGATTCCAGAATTGGAACCACCCGACCGATACAGAAATGTTGCACGAATGCTTGATAAAAGAGGGTTTAGCACAGGGGAAATTGAAAAAATACTGGGACAAAATTGGCTTAGATATTTCAGAGAAACACTCAAGCCCTAGCATTCGGGCCAGGCAGAAAACAAGCAATCAAATTAGAAAATGAACACTGAAGCTCATCCTCAATTTATGAAATACTTATTCTATGCAACTATTATAGCAATAGGCTTAACGGCAGCTTGCAGCCAACCCACAAAGCAATCCAGTGGTGATTCAGATAAGATCATTTATGATGTTGTATTTCGAGAAAAATTGGCTGGCTCATATGAAAAATGGAGCACAGGGGATCATGCTTTTGAATATTCTTATCACTATGCAGACAGAGGTCGAGGCCCGGAAAACATTGAGAAAATTACACTAAACGAACAGAATTATATTACAGCACAAAGCATCACTGGTGTTAATTATAGTAAAGCTACCGTTAACGAAAGTTTTACGGCGAAAGGAAATATTGCTTCCTGGAAAAACTCAATGGAAGAAAGTGAAGGTGCATTTGATGGATCTAAACTCTACTTTCGTCATAGTGGATCTCCTGCCATTTACGAAATTCTGGCTCAGCTACTAATCGCATCCGATAATAAAAAGGTGGACTTATATCCGGAAGGTGAAGCAGAACTTTCTAAAAAAATACCGCTAAAACTCTCTAATGGGAAATCCTTGGATCTTTTGATGATCAAAGGTTTGGGAATGAATCCTACCTACATTTGGATGAATGGGGTGGAAATGGTAGCACATATTTCCGGGAACTTGCATGTCATTAAAAAGGACGTGAGTTCGATGCGGCTCGAGATGAAAGGATTGCAGGATGATATTGAAGATGAAAATCTAATAGAAATTGCAAAAAGGGTCAGTCATAAAGTTGATAAGGTGCTCATTCAAAATGTAAATGTATTTACTGCTGATGGTGCCCTTCTTCCAGGACAGGATGTATTAGTGGAAGGGCTAAACATTTCAAAAATCAATCCCACCGGACAGGGTACAACACCAGGTAATGCACAAGTCATTGACGGAACTGGAAAAACTCTTTTACCCGGTATGTTTGATATGCATACACATAACACAAAATTCAGGGGACTATTACACTTAGCCGGAGGTGTGACATCCGTGAGAGACCTGGCCAATAACAAACAACTCAAAGAACTAGCCGCCCAGTTTGATAACAATGAAATATTGGGACCTCAAATCGTTACCTTTTGCGGTATTATTGATGGTCCGGGAGAATTTGCCAACCAACGAAATGTAGTTGAAAATTTGGAGGAAGGTTTATCCGAAATCCAGGATTACAAGGATTTGGGCTATCAGCAGATTAAAATATATAGCTCTATCAAACCAGAGTGGGTGCTTCCATTAACAGAAAAAGCGCACGAATTGGGCATGCGTGTAAGTGGCCACATTCCAGCTTTTATGACGGCTACTCAAGCCATTAATCAAGGTTACAATGAGATTCAGCATATCAATATGTTGTTTTTGAATTTCTTATCAGACACGATAGATACGCGAACACCGCTAAGACATACAATGCCGGCAAAGCATGGTGCAGATTTGGATCTCAATTCGAAAGAATACCTTGATTTTGTAGCGCTTCTAAAATCAAAAGATATTTTAGTAGACCCCACTGTAGCGCTTTTTGAAAATGCATATGTTGCACAAAAGGGGGAACCCAGCCCAACCTATAATCCGATTATAAAGAGATTGCCACTGATGAATCAACGTAGTTATTATAGTGGTGGCCTGCAAAAGGATGGAGCATTAGTAGCCCGCTACAAAGCCAGTTTTCAAAAAATGTTGGATGTGATACACGACTTGTTTCAAAGAGATATCACCATCGTTCCAGGCACCGATGGCTTACCGGGTTTCTTATATCATCGAGAACTAGAACTGTATGAAAGATCCGGAATCCCGGCTGTAGAGGTTTTAAAATTGGCAACGATTACGTCAGCAGAAATTACAGGAGTTTCCGATTCATTTGGTTCCATTGAAGTTGGAAAAAGAGCCGATCTTATCTTGATCGATGGTGATCCATTGGCGGATATAAGTGATATTAGAAAAGTAGAATGGACGATGAAGGGAGCTTATCTTTATTACGCCCGGGAATTGTATGAAGCTATGGGCATCAAACACTTCAAATAGGACGAATTTCAAATTACAATATTACCCCGCTACTGGCGAAGGCACTTTTCCAGTCCTTTTATTTATTTGAACAGATTAGAAAACTGAGTTTTCGGTTTCAAGGATTGACCTATATCATAATCTTGAAATAACATTATTGATCATTATGGCACCAGCTATGTGACCTTAACTTTTGATAGATGATCAGACATTTTAACTAATGTAGAGCAAAGTAGTTCTAAAAGCGAATCTTTTCGACATATAGGTGGACAAGAAAAGTATCTAATGAAATCATAACTGAAAACCCAGTTTTTTTTTTAGCTGTCAGAATTGGATAAAATTGGAGATCGCAGATCTCCAATAGCGGGGGCCATCAACCAAAGGTGTTCCGAAATTGTGCAAGAAGAGTGTTCTCATTTTTAATATTTTTATTGTCACTAACGTTTAGTACATGAAAAGCAGGGCAGTTGATGAGTACATATTTTCGGTTTTATACTTAGCCATATTTTTTTTATTTTATTTTCATCTATTAAAAATATGTGGGCCTTGCAAATAAGCACTAGCATTTGTTTAAGCACTTTTCGCCCTAGTTTTCATAAACAGTGTTACCTGCATAGCCTTATGATTCTGTCTACGTCCATCAACTAATTATACACTCACCTTCTAGCATAATCATTTACAGAGGTCAAATGAATTGGAAAATCATCTAGTGTATTTTTCATATCAATTTCACTTCCCTTCACAACTCCCAGTGTTAATGCGGCAAAGGATTCACTCAATGGGTCTTGGGCTCCGTCTCTTTGTGCTGTGATTGCTTCTTCCGGTACAAATTGAAGCTCAAACTTTTGCTCTTTGGCTATCTCAAAAATATTCACTACTTCAAGCGGACTTAATGCTTCTGGTCCACCGAGCTCAATAACTGTATTCTTAGCAGCAGGGTTATCCAATGAGGCTACAGCAAATGACGCTACATCTTTTATTGCTATCCAGGAAACTTTGTTTTTTCCTTCTCCATAAATGTTGGCTTTGGCATTTGGGTAATCAAATCCCAGTGCAGGACTTAACCATACTTCCATAAAAAATGTTGGTTGCAAAATGGTATAGTTCAAACCACTTTCAGCAAGATGTTTTTCTGCTTTTCGTTTAGCGGATTGCAAAGGAGACTGACCCGGCATTTCACAAAATGAAACATAAATAAATTTATTAACACCCGCATCAATAGCAGCATTAATTAAATTAATTTGTCCTTCATCGTCCACTGTTTGAATGGTATCACCATCCTGCCTTGATAAAGTGGAAGAAACTGTTGAAATAATTGCTGAAACTCCACGTAAAGAATTTTTTAAAGAGTCCTTATTCTTGAGGTCACCATTAATTGTTTCAACACCTAATTCTTTTAATTGAGCCACTTTATTTGAATCTGATGTGATACGAACTAAACCTTTTACATTCTTATTTTTTGCTATCAATTGACGGCAAATTTCACTGCCTAAAAACCCTGTAGCACCTGCTACAAGTACTGTTGGAGAATTGTTTGAGTTGTTCATGTCGTTTGTTTTAATCATTGTTAATTATGCTGTCTTCTTTATTTGTCTATTGTTCATAATTTTCGCCGTTGGCTTGTAGGTAACGTATCACGCATATCTGACGGAGTCTGCCGATAGACGACCCTGGCACGATCATGCGGTGTTATAAGCTTTTACCAATTTCT
>JAJCYJ010000466.1 GCA_029262975.1 Saprospiraceae bacterium | reverse complement strand
CAGGCAACGACCTTTCACCAGTCCATAGATAACTTGCAAAATCAATTTCCTGCTATTAGCGTACTGGAGAATGTGAGATATGTGGATAATGGTGACGTAATTACTACAGCTGGAATTTCAGCGGGTATCGACGGTGCTCTTCACCTGGTACATAAACTTTATGGATTAGATGCCGCAAGGGCGATCGCCATAAACATGGAATATGATAAATGGATACCTGAAGAGGGATTGATAGTGCAACAGAAGCGCTAACCAGAAGGCATAGTACATTGAACTAAAGGGTTGGTAGCAACGAATTAAGTGGGTAAAATAAAACCGACCCACTTTTGTAAGTGGGCCAGTTCTCCTTTTCACGGAGGATTGATAAAAGGCACGTTAAAGGAATCTGGAGAGACCTTCCCCTTATCAGAGTGCAAAACTAGATAATTATTGATGAATCTTACTATTTTGGAAAAGTATTCTCTTAATTTTAAGCAATATGTTAGCTGCTTATCATATCGAAGCCTAAATGGAGTAGCTAATTTCGAAACATAGAATAAAATCAATCTTTAAGTGAATTATGTGTATTTGTTGCAGAATTCAACATTAGTGTTTTTAATTCTTCTTTTTAATCAGATCATTTATTAAATTACAATACAAGATGACTGTACGTTATCCTTATAATTAACATATTTTCAACAGAAATACTGAGATCATAGAACCAAATTATTGAGCACCAGGAAATGCATTCATCTAAGTCACAATATTTGATTGGGAGGCCGCACATTGTGCTCATTCTGTCATTGTTATGTATTTACAGCACATGGCCAAACCAAATTAGTAGTGTTGCTACATTAATGGTTGAAATATGTGACAATGCTGAAGATGATGATGGTGATGGTCTGGTCGATTTAAATGATGCTGATTGTATTTGTATGGTGATAGAGCCGACATCTCTTATTCCAAATCCATCTTTTGAAGATATGAATTGCTGCCCTGGTACACGCAGTCAATTGGATTGCGCTGAGGTCTGGATTCAAGCTTCCGAACCAACGACAGATTATATAAATACTTGTGGTTGGTTAGGGTGGGATAATTTTCCTGCTCCATTTCCTTTTCCAGACGGAGAAGGCATTATGGGATTCAGAGATGGAAGAGTCATTCAAGATACCCCGGAGAAAAATTGGAAAGAATATGCTGGGGCCTGTCTGCTTGGACCTCTTAAAGCAGGAACTCCCTATAGATTCGAATTTCATGTTGGCTTTGTAGACCAAACTAGTTCTCCTCTTATCAACATTTCATTTTTTGGAACTTCTGACTGTATGAATTTACCTTTTGGAGTAGGTGATGATGCTTTCGGATGCCCTACAAATGGTCCGGGATGGGTCAGGTTAGGTTCGAGACGTGTCGCTGGTGGTTCTGGAACTTGGGTAAAAACAACGATTGATGTCAATCCGTTAAATGATATTACTGCTATTGCCATCGGCCCTGATTGCCCGGGAACCTCTAGTTCTGTGAGTACCTATTACTTTTTTGACAATCTCGTCCTAGCTGATTTGAGGTCTTTTGAATTTCAAATAAAGGAAATAGGCCATTCTTGTGCAGAAGATTTTCTATTAGAAGTCCCTGAAGAACCACAAGTGACTTATCAATGGTATAAAGATGGAATCGCGTTGCTAGCAGAAAAGTCTCCTCAATTGACACAGATGTATGGTGAAGGCGACTACCAGGTCAGGATCCTTGGAGATGAATCGTGTCATCTCACTAAGTCTTATACACACATGATACCTGTTATCAGTGAATCGTTTAAGTTGACCATATGTGAGGACGATGTATATAACTTCGGGCCAAATGCTCTGAATGCTTCAGGTACATATGTTGACACTTTTAAGACAGCAGATAATTGTGATAGTATTGTACAGCTCAATCTAAAAGTGCTTGGACCGCAGTCAGATTTCACATCAGCAAAAATATTCGAAGGGGAAACCTACACGATAGGCAATTACAGGTTTCAGAATGCAGGAAGTCATCTTGCTCTTTTAGAGTCTAAATTAGGTTGTGATAGTCTGGTTAATTTGGAATTAGATTATTATAATGTCTATTTTCCAAATATCTTTTCACCCAATGGTGATGGGCAAAATGATCGGTTTAATGTATACGGAAATGATGATTTAATTGAAATCAAAGATCTTGTGGTGTTTGACAGGTGGGGTAAAACAGTATATAAGAGCACGGATTTATACGAAAATGATAATAAAGGTTGGGATGGAAGGAATAGTGGAAATTTAGTAGAATTGGGCATCTATACTTTTCTTTGTAAAGTGTTTATGGACGATGGAAAAGAAAGACAGTTTTCAGGAACAGTTATGTTGGTCAGATAAATAATAACAGAATCTAATTAAAATAACGCTCGAATGTTGAACATTAACCATTATATAAAATTCAATTAAAAGGCAGTTGTAGACCTTAATATTTCTATCCCTTAAATAACTTAATAAAAATTCAATTATAATATTAACTATGGCAAAAACAAAACCAACGGACCAAAGTGTTTATGAATATATTTCATTAATTGAAAACGAAACAAGGAGAAATGACGGAATTAAGATTTTGGAAATGATGAGTAACATCACACAATTAAAACCCCATATGTGGGGACCATCAATTATAGGGTTTGGTTCGTATCACTATAAATATGAAAGTGGTCATGAAGGCGATGCACCTCTGACAGCTTTTTCTCCCAGAAAAGCCAACCTTGTCCTCTATGTCCTGACTAACTTTAAAAATCAACAGTTACTATTAGAGAAATTGGGTAAACATAAAACTGGAAAAATTTGTCTATATATCAATAAACTTACTGATGTAAATATCGAAATTCTTGAAAAGATAATCTCGGAGTCATGGACTAAAGTCAAAGCTAAATATGGTAAGGCTTAAAATATTTCATAAAAAATAAGTTTATCCTTTCAATTTAGAAATCAATATTATGGACTTGATTGAGTAATTGAGTTTAATAATGTACATTAACGCAACTATGAATAAATACGGTCTTTTTTTTATCACCATATTTTTGATGGTGTTATCCATGTCTTTCAGCAATTCATTTATTTTAGATCCTCCCGAGGTCGTGTATAAAAACCTTTGTGCCAATTGTCATGGAGATCAATATGAAGATATCAGGGGGCGCACATGGATATATGGTAATTCTAAAAAAGATATAATTAATACGATTAAATCCGGATATTCTAATGAAGGGATGCCAGGCTTTGCAGACGCCCTTGATGACCAGCAAATTGCGTCATTGGCGGACTTTATACTTAAAGAAAGTAAAAAAGCAAAAAGACAGGAACAGAGAAAGTTCTTAAAATCTTCTGATGTTATACAATCGGAAGAAATGAATTTTAAAATAGAAACTTTAGTTGATGGAATTGGTATCCCCTGGGGTATTTCATTTCTGCCAAATGATGACATATTGCTAACTGAGCGTTCGGGTATTTTGCATAGATATAATGCTGATGAAGGTCTTGTCAAAATAGAAGGAGCACCAGCAGTTATAGACAAAGGTCAAGGTGGATTAATGGATGTGGATGTTCATCCCAAATTTGAAGATAATGGGTATATCTATTTGACTTATTCAAAAAAAGATGATAATGATAACAAGTACACGACGGCGGTATGGCGCGCAAAACTTGACCATGCCCGCCTTGTCGATGGCAAAGATATTTTTGTCGCTGCTCCATATGAAAAGACACGACATCATTACGGATCCAGATTAGAATTTGATCGAGACGGATTCTTATACCTATCAGTCGGAGATCGGGGGAAAAGAGACGATAACCCACAAAGTCTCGATAACCATTGCGGCAAAATTCATAGAATTCATGATGATGGAAGAATCCCTGACGATAACCCTTTCGTGGATACACCAGGGGCGATGACATCCATCTATTCTTATGGACATCGGAATCCACAGGGCCTGGTTCTTCATCCATTCACTGGAGTGTTATGGTCAAATGAACACGGACCTCGGGGAGGGGATGAAATGAATATAATTAGAAAAGGTGGCAATTATGGCTGGCCTGTAATATCATACGGTATTAATTACAGTGGTACTAAATTCACAGATATTACTCATAAAAAAGGAATGGAACAACCAGAACACTATTGGGATCCGTCAATCGGTGTTTGTGGACTGGATTTTGTCAGTGGTTGGCGGTACCCAAAATGGTCTGGGGATATCCTTGCGGGTTCCTTGCGATTTGAATATCTCGCCAGATTAAAAATGAAAGATGACCAAATAATCGGGGAAGAAAAATTGTTAAAAGACATTGGACGTGTCAGGGATGTCAAAATGGGACGAGACGGTTATATTTATGTGACAGTTGAGGATCCTGGAAGACTCTTGAGAATTATTCCTGTAGAATAACAGAAGATACCTAGTTAGAGTTATGCCCCTTAAAGCTTTTTCTTTTATTTCAGTTAGATGAAAGGACTCTGTGGTAAAGAACCTTTCATAAGCGGCTTCAATAGGCATTATAGAATATTATTTCAAGAATTTAAGTCTTGTATTCTTTCATTGTGCATACAATAATAGTTGTTTGTCAAACTTGATGAGTTGTATGTTTTTCGATAAGAGTTTTTGATTCATTGCTAGGTATAGTTATATGTGACTTTGTCCCAGTGATAATGCTGAATTATAAAAATCTATTTAGTTTTTAGTGACTCGCAGCCTAATGTATAGCAGTAGCAACACCTTTTGATCATTATTAAAAAGGACATGGATCTAGTTCTTTCTCCTAATAAATTTTTTAAATATTTTGTGGTTAGAATATACATTCCATGCACTTAGCTGAAATAGAAGGTTTGCTTGTTGGGTACTCAAATTTATAAGTTTTGGAAATGTCGTTTCTCCGATTAATTTATAATTGGGAAAATCAGCAAATAGCCCTTTATTACCTAAATTTATTTCATATTGCACAGAATCTGGCAGTTGACATTCCCATTCAGGAACCTGATCATTATATACCCAGAGAATGTTAACAACCTGACCTGAATCAATTCCCCATAAATCGTTGGCCACTGTGGTCAACTCAGTTTTTGTCATGACAGTTTGATTGGCGAGTTTGGCATCTACTAACCCGCGATATACAGTATCAAAATCGGATTTTTTAAATACCTGGTTATTAATCTCATCTACATATGGGTATCCAAATAAGGGTAAAAGATCTCCATCAATATTATTGGTAGAAGGTATCAAATTACAGGTGTCTTGAACAATTTCCAGTGGCACATCAGTATTGATGAAAACTACAATATTTTGTACACCCCTTTGTAATAATGATATCAAGCCATAATTCTCAAGATTACCGCCATCTGAATATCGGAATTTTCTGGATGGTATAATGCCTCCATCTTTGCTAAATGGCCAATATTCTTCTTCAGGCAATAATTGATCAGCTGTAAATCCTAAGAACAATTCTGTTGGAATCTGTAATAATAGAGAAGAGCTAGCAATTGCTCCAAAAGCAGAGCTACTTGTGCCTGTTGCATCCACAATTCCAAATCGATCTTTTGGAAGATTAATTGTCACTTCATAAGGACCATTACCTCCTTCTGGCAATTTTGAAATTTGTGGAGATTCACTTCCGAACCCAAAAGGTTCTATAAACCCTCCCCCTACCTGAAAGTCCACAAGGTGAGGATCAAAAATAGTTGTATCAACAATCCTGTTAGCTACGTTAGAGCCAATGTACAAAGGAGTATAATTGAAAACTGAGAGCTTTTCTGGAGGTGAAAGTGGTAAATCACTTGCTGGTGCAACTACACTTGAATTTATTACAAGAAACGGACGATTACTATCACCTTCATGAACCAGGTTAAAATCTTGTGCTTTCAGGTGTGGGTTTCTATTTAAAATACTCTTTCTGGTTTCTTTATTTAGGGTATAATATTTAGGATTTTCTCGATCATATAAGCCATATTGTTCCAGGAATGTCAAGCCGATCGCGTCGATCCAAATGAAGTCAGACTTTTCTAATAGACTAAAGCTAATTTCATTTTCGGCGAGTAACTTCAGGAGATTCAAGGTGAGATCTTTGGTCACAGCTTTAATCATAAATCCCTCGGGGAGATATTTAAGCTTTTCCATCGTGAGTTGGTCGGGTGCAATTGTATCACCAAGCAGTTGATGGTCATTTTTAGCCCCTTTATTGTAGTAAGTGAATATTGTAGCAGCCCAGGATCCACCGGAGACTGCTGACATGTAACCAATATCATCCCATAGTTCAAGTACACTAATCCCTTTCATCTGCCCTATAGCTGCGGCCATAGCATGAGATCCTCCTCCGGAAAAGCAAATTCCAACCGATGGAAGATCAAGATAAGCTTCAGGGAATTCTGAAGTTGCTTCTGCGTGTTTATAAATATAAACATTTGCAGTGCGCGTACAGGAAAATATACATAAGCTGCATATTACAAATGCAATTGTCACACTCAGATGAAATTCCAATTTTGATAGAAACTTTTTCACAGGATATATTGATTGATTGATGAGGCCGAAAATATTCCGTACATTTTTCTTCACTTTAAATTACTACATTATTTAATTGTATGATCGAAAAGCCATTTTTATGTTTAATGATTTATAAAATTCACGTGTTTTTACCTGTACTATCAAAAGGATAATCATTTCTTTGATTGGGGGCATTTATTTTTTGTGTATTTATAACACCAATGGTATTGACCTACGGTAATCAAGGGATATTATCCATAGGCTAAAAGTTGTAAAATAATACCAGTTGAAAACTTCATTTGGTATTTAATAATTGATAAAACTGGATAAACTAATAATTGAAATTTACCTTGTCGTTTTCTAATTTATATAATTAACCTTCAGAGTGAAATAACCATTCACCATCGATCACCGCCCTCCCCTTTAAAGTTCATAACACTTAAAGAATCACTAAAAGTATTAATTGTTGCTTGCAGATTCCTTTATATTGTTGCCTCATGAATAAATCTAATAATTCATCCAAATCCAGTGGCCTCATTCGCCAAATGAGTCTTATGGGACTAATGGCAACTGGTATATGTTCTATGCTAGGTGCTTCCATCAATGTAGTTCCATTCATGATCCAGCGTCATGTACCTGACATTGGACCTTATGTACTTCCTGCTTTTATGATCGCGGCAATACCTGCTATATTGGCAGCTTTAGCTTATAGCATCTTATCGTCAGCCATGCCTCGGGCAGGAGGAAGTTATATCTATGCCAGTCGTGGCTTACATCCTTATTTAGGATTTGTTGCCAGCTTTTCTCAATGGTTCGGTCTGTCCATTGTAATCGGTGTTATTGCCTATATCATTGTTCCATTCTTTAGGGACATTGCCTCAAGCCTTGGTCTTGAGGAGTTTGCTGCACTATTAGAGGAAGGATGGTTGCGTGTGCTTATCGCCTTATTACTAGTTTGGTCTTTTGTCTTGGTGAACATAAGAGGAACCAGGATCTATGAACGTACACTAGTTCCATTGATGTTTTTGATGTTTGTCCTGGGTGCCATAGTGATTGTAGCCGGCTTTTCGTTTGACCATGAGGACTTTAATGCAGCTCTTATGGTTCAGGAGAAGAGGTTAATCGAACCGATGGTTAACGTGCCGTTGAATTGGAATACTTTGCTGTCCGCTTCAGCTATTTTATTTTCAAGTTTTATCGGATTTGATTCAATAGCTCAAGCTGGAGGAGAAGCAAAAAACCCTACCAGAAACCTACCATTAGCTATTGGACTCGCTATAACCATTGTAGGTTGTTTTTACTTTATTTTTACAACAGCAGTTTATCACGCTGTACCCTGGAATTTTGTTGCAACTGAAGCACTTACAAAAGATATTACAGCTCCAGGACTACTTTCTTATCTACTTCCTACTGGATTTGGAGTAGCCATACTTGTTGGTGCGGCGATTGCTCTTATAAATGATTTGCCAGCCATGTTGTTATCAGTATCACGACTAATGTTTGCCTGGGCAGATGATGGCATATTTCCTGGTAAAATAGCAGAAGTTCACATTCAATATCACACCCCCCACTATGCACTTATAGTAAGTGGGATGATGGCGAGCATCGGTATTTTTGGTAGTCATTTTGCTGGTGATTTTTTTCTTGGTATTGATATCATGGTAATTTCAATGATGGTAAATTTCTTGCTCATGTGTATAACACTAATTATGATCCCAAGAGTTAACCCTCAGCTGGCTGATAAAATAAGGGTATTTAAGAACAGAAAGATTCAAAAAATTCTGGGCTATTCTGGTAGTCTTTTATTAATCCTCTTTCTCATAGTGCATATCAGAAAGGACATTAATGCAGATGTGGATGCGTGGTATTTTCATTCTGTTTTAATTTGGTTGATTGTCTTATCCGGAGCCTCCATTATTTATTTTTTTAAATTAAAATCATTGAAGCTAAAAGGAGTAGATACAAAAGCTCTTTTTTCGAATCTACCTCCAGAATGAAGATGATTAAGCGTGTCATCCATTTCTCCGCTTTTACAACGTCTAAATGATGAATCCTGATAGTCGGAGGGTGCACGCTCTATTTAAAGATGTACTACCAGGGATAGTCAGTGATATCCTTGAGTCTTTTAAAAATTGTCACCAAAGAAAATTCGAATTTTTGAACTGCACCTTCTGATACATGCTTCTTATCATTCCATTATTTTACTATTTTGAAGCAAATTGAACAAAATCACAAAAAGAATGGTGGAACGCTGCGAATTAGCGCCCGATCTAAGTATATCACGCATCATAACCGGACTTTGGCAAATAGCAGACCTTGAGCGGAAAGGTAAAGTATTAAAACCAGAGGAAACCACACCCGCGATCAAAGCCTATATCCAGTCAGGATTCACGTCTTTTGACATGGCTGATCACTATGGTACAGCAGAAATCATCACAGGACAATATCAGAAGAACAAGGATCCTGATGAACAACTTCAACTATTGACAAAATGGGTTCCTTCTCCTGGAAAAGTCAGTCGGAATGATGTGAGAAAAGCGGTGCAACTCTCCTTAGACCGAATGCAGTCCACCACACTGGACTTATTGCAATTTCATGCCTGGAATTATGCTGATCCAAATTGGCTGGATTGTTTGTATTGGCTAGAAGAGTTAAGAGATGAAGGATTGATCCGACATATTGGATTGACCAACGTGGATGCTGATCACTTGAGAATTGTGTTGAGTAGTGGGATTAAAGTCGTCTCAAATCAAATATCGTATTCTCTGCTCGATCAGCGGGCAGCAGGAAAAATGACCGAGGTATGCGATGAATTTGGCGTTAAATTGCTTGCTTTTGGTGTGTTATCCGGAGGATTTCTTACTAAAAAGTGGCTTCGGAAAGTTGAACCCAAATCTGAGCATCTAGATACCTGGTCTCAAATGAAATATAAGAGGTACATTGATGTTACGGGTGGGTGGTCTCGTTTTCAGGAATTATTGAGAATACTAGAGAAAATAGCATTGGAAAAGGAAGTTACGATGAGCACAGTCGCTGCAAAATATATGTTGGATCAACCTTCTGTAGGCGCAGTTATTCTCGGATCAAGACTCGGTGTAAGAGAGCATATTGATGAGAATTTGAAGATATCACACTTAGTGTTGAGCGAGCAGGACAAAACGCAAATTACTGAAGTCATTTCAAAGTTCAATCCTATACCAGGCAACTGTGGAGATGAATATCGGAAGCCGCCATTTCTTACTGCAATTGGAGATCTAAGCCATCATCTCAGTTCGATTCCTCCTCCATTCAAGGCAATTCGCGCACCTAATGGCCATTCAATTGTACTTAGCGGTACTGTCTGGGAAGATATCGCGGGATTTTGTAGGGCTGTAAGGTCGGGAAATCGAATTTTAGTATCCGGTACCACGGCTACACACGGTTCAAAATTAATAGGTGGCCATGACCCTGCGGCTCAGACGCATTTTGTGATCGATAAAATTAAGGGAGCGATTGAATCTTTGGGAGGCGAATTTTCAAATATAATCAGGACCAGAATTTATATCAGCAATGAAAGTTATTGGGAACCGGTAGCACGAGCTCATGGAGATAGATTTAAACTGATCCAACCCGTAAATACTATGGTTATAGCTGGTCTCATTGGAGATGGGTACCAGGTTGAAATAGAAGCTGAAGCCATAGTTCC
>JAJCYJ010000465.1 GCA_029262975.1 Saprospiraceae bacterium | reverse complement strand
TTTAATGGAGATAAAAGTTGATGAAGAAGATAATCCTCTGCAAATTGTCTATAAATCGCAGAATCCAAACCCATCCAAATTTGAAAATTCTATAACAAACCAGTTTCTATTATATCCTGATGTGGGCTATGGAGATGTAAGATTAGAATTCAATAATTTTAAGCCCGGTGCATATTCATTTGTGTTATTTGATATTATTGGAAGAAAACTCTGGTCGAAAGTATATGATGTCAACTTCGATATCACGATAAAAGAAGATCTTAGTTTTTTGCCCAGAGGGAGATATCACTATACGATAATAGATAGTGATCAAAACAAGATTGTAACGCGCCGCCTGGCCATCATTAAATCTTGAATTATCGTGCTGCAATCTATTGAGCAAAACCTACATCTTCCGACACGGATCGACAAGGTCACTTCTCCTGCTTTCACTAAGAAAAATTGTGAATTTTATATAAAGCGTGATGACCTTATTCACCCTCATCTATGTGGAAATAAGTGGAGAAAGCTAAAATATAATTTTTATAAGGCGTTTTCTGAAAAGAAGAAGACTATCATCACTTTTGGTGGTGCCTTTTCTAACCACTTAGTGGCTGTTGCTGCAGCTGGATATATGGGTAGTGTTAAAACAGTAGGTTTAATAAGATCCTATAAATCTGATGATGACAACCCCACAATTAGAATCCTTCGCGATTATAATATGGAATTGATTTTTGTACATCCATCCATTTACGATCTCAAAGAAAACCACCCTGATACTCTTGATATAATTGAAAAATACCCTGAATATTATCTTATACCAGAAGGAGGGACTAATGAATTAGCACTTAGAGGTATTGCGGAGATGATGGAAGAAGTTGATGCGTTTTCCATATCATTTACCCACATCATTACGGGTATAGGTACTTGTGGGACACTAGCTGGAATTATAAAATCAGCGACAAATCAAGATGTCAAAATAATTGGAATTTCACCGTTCAAAGGACCTGTCAAAAATTTCGAAGGATTTAAATACTTGAATTCAATGGAAATGGAAAAGGTAGAGATTATTCGATCCACACCTGAGACAAGATTTGGGTCCCTGGATCATAGTATGGTTGAATATATCAGAACTTATAAAAATGAAAATGATATCCTGCTCGATCCGATCTATACAGCAAAAGTAGCAATGACGACTGAATATCTTTTAGAACAAATGTACTTTGAAAAAAAATCTAAAATACTAATGATACACAGCGGAGGGATGCAGGGTATCTCGGGTTTTGAATATAGACACAACTGTCGATTATCCTGAAATTAAAAATTTGATAAGATAAGCAAGACCGATACCAATATAATTTCCAATTGCAAGCCCTATCAGGGACACAGCAATACCACCGACAATTATTGATTTGTTCTTTAACACACGTGCAACCTGTGGAATAAAAACAGGACCATAGATTGCCGCGGTAGAGGTAATAATAAAAGTATCTGTATCAATCCTAAATAATTTAGAAAGTAGTAATTGTGTCATAATTGTAAGAAGTAGTATCATTCCGATGAATAGAACGTATGGCCCTCCGGCTTGAATTAATTCTCTGAAGTCCGACATCATTCCTACGGCTACACCAAACATCAAGAGGCAATAATCACCTATTTCAAATGGTCCTTTTAGGGTTCGGATATATTGCGAAAAAGAGCAGATCAAGGATATGGTGGTAACGAATACAACGATGAGTGTGGCTTCTAATTTATTGAAGATTAAAAAAGAAATACCAATGCTTAGCCCCACAATTATCGTGACCAGCATCAGTGAGATTGCTATGTCCCTGATGGACATCATATCATAATTTAAGTATTCATCCTGAGCACTTTCTTTTTGTTTTGCCGAGTGTGGAAAAGGTCTTAAAAAATAAGTGTATACTTTTTGACCAATTGAAAGCATAAAAAAAAGATTTATTCCTCCCCATAGAATTTGGGCACTATTGCTGAGTGTATATACTTCGTCCTGGGCTCCCAGAGCCATACCTACAGCAAATAAATTAGGTGTGCCACCAGTGTGAATGCCTCCAATCATACCTCCTGGAATCCATATATCGTCGATCTGGGATGTAAAAATTAATGAACAAACTATAACTGCGAAGGCGGCGGCAAAAACAGCCAGTCCAAAGGAAAATATTGTTTGTCTTGAATATTTTATCCATGCCTTTATATCGGACGAGAAGAGTAGAAGAGGTAGTGCATATAGAATGGAGGCATCTCTATAGAATCCTGAAATATCTTCATTTATTGGCAGCAGCCCTAAATTGCGTACTATTATACCGACAGCAAAACAAATAACGATGGGACTCAAAAAGGAAATGTTCTTATACTTGAAGCTCACCCTTATTGCTAAGATCGGAATAATTGTGATCAGAACAATTTGTATTAGCTGATTTATCAAAAATTGAAGATCTGTTAGCGGTACATAAATAAGCATTTGTTTTAGATATTGTCCTCAAGGGTGTGTATGATTTGATAAAGAACCGCGATCTTGTCGATTTAATCATATATATCAGCGCAATTGATGAAGGAGTATGAGACACTGGACCATGAAGACTGGCAGGCTACCCAGAAAGTGGGTCATTTGATGATAGATGATGCGATCTCTTTTTTGCAAGAATTAAGAGACAAGCCGGTTTGGGTTCCTATGAAGGATGAGGATAAAGCCTTTTTTAAGACGCCTATGCCGAAGGAAGGTTTGTCTCCGGATCAGGTGTATGATCTTTACCGGGAAAAGATAAGCCCATTTATTATGGGAAATCCACACCCAAGATTCTGGGCTTGGTATATGGGTAGCGGTTCGATGATGGGGGCAATGGCTGATTTTCTTACCTCAATTACCAATTCGAATGCAGGTGCCGGAAATTACGTGGGTCAGTTTATTGAAGATCAGGTAATCACCTGGATGAGAAATATTATGACTTATCCTGAAGACGCCAGTGGTATCATCGTGAGTGGTGGTTCGATGGCCAATTTTGTTGGTTTGGCTGTAGCTCGACATGTTAAAGCAGGCTTTGATATCAGAAAAGAGGGACTGCAAACCAGCCCCAGACAAATGACCTTTTATGCCTCGACAGAAGTGCACAGTTGTAATCAAAAAGCGATTGAATTATTGGGGATTGGAGCTGCCTACTTTCGTAGAATTCCTGTTCACACGGATTATACAATAAATCTGGATATTTTAAAAGAGCAAATTGCCAGGGACAGACTTGATGGCTATCAGCCCGTATGTATAATCGGAAGTGCAGGGACAGTTAATACAGGAGCAATTGACGATTTAAATGGATTGGCTGATATATGTGCTAGTGAAGATATGTGGTATCATGTCGATGGTGCCATAGGCGCTATAGCGATGATTTCTGATGTGGTCCGGCCAAGACTATCTGGTATCGAAAGATCCGATTCTGTTGCGCTTGATTTACACAAATGGTTGCATATTCCATTTGAAGCGGGTTGTGTTCTTGTAAAAAACAGGATAAGTCACAGAGATACTTTCAACCTTACACCAGAGTACCTCGAGCAAAATATCAGGGGATTAGCGTCGGGAAGTAATTGGTACAGCGAATATGGTCTTCAATTGAGCCGACGACTTCGAGCCCTGAAAATCTGGATGTGTATTAAGGAACATGGCATTTCTAAACTTGGTCGGATGATAACGCGCAATGTAGATCAGGCGGCACATTTAGAAAAACTAATACTCGATCATTCTGAATTAGAGTTGATGGCTCCAGTCGGACTGGATATTATATGTTATCGATACAACTTACCCACTAAAAATCAGGATCTTAATCGATTAAACAGAGAAATTCTGATCACCCTGCACGAAAAAGGTTGGGCTATTCCTAGTTATACTACTCTTCATGGTCAATATTGTATTCGGGTCGCTATTGCAAATCACCGAAGTCGATATGAAGACTTCGACTTCCTTGTTGCAAAAACCGTTGAACTTGGTCAGCAACTTTCTAAATAATAAAAATGTACTTTTTTATCTTTTATTGATCTTTAATGCAGTAGGTCTCTGCTATCTTATCATGTAGTCCCTGCTTTCGCTTATCAAAGGCAACAACTATTACGATAATAATAAAGACGATTGCGTAAAGATTATTAAATGTGGTCCAGAAACTATCTTCTGTAATCAAACTTATTTCAAGAAAAGAGTCAGCTTGTTCATCGGCATTATAATAGGCCATGCTGACCATTAAGGAAATGACAGCCGATATTATCCAGGGAATATATCGGATGATAGCTTGATTGAGTGAAATATTGAGATAATCAAGGTTTACTACTCTGATACCAACCAAAGATTTTCCTATCGTGGCCCCTCTTGTATATTCTAAATATGGTTTATACAAAATAGTTAATATTGTTATTACCAGTAGTATTGGAATCGAAT
>JAJCYJ010000464.1 GCA_029262975.1 Saprospiraceae bacterium | reverse complement strand
TTACTTTATCATTGACTGTCTTATTTACAGGAATAGGTTCTCCGGAAATCATAGATTCGTCAATATTGGTTTCTCCTTCTGTCACAACACCGTCGACAGGAATTTTATCTCCTGGCTTAACTTTAAGAATATCGTTCAATTTTATTTTGTCAATACTTACTTCAATTTCTTCTCCCCCTACTATTTTTGTTGCTTTGTTAGGAGCTAATTTCAACAATTCTTTTACTGCCGAATTGGTTTTACTATGGGCACCGGCTTCTAAAAGCTGTCCTAATAAGACAAGGGTCAGAATAACGGTAGCAGCCTCAAAATAAACGTGGACAGCACCTGACTCAGTTTTAAATTGGTTTGGGAAAAAATCAGGAAAAAACATGCCGAATACACTGAACAACCATGCTACTCCAGCACCAATGCCAATAAGTGTAAACATATTGAGATTCCAGGTTTTTATACTTTTATAGGCACGTTCAAAAAACATCCAGGTAGCATAAAAAACGACTGGAATAGACAATGCAAATTGAATCCAATTCCAATATTTTTGCTCCATGATATCGTACAAGGGATTGTTCGGAATCATTTCGCTCATGGCGATTAAAAAAATTGGCAAGGTAAAAGCAAGGGCAACCCAGAACTTTTTTAATAGCCTATTATAGGTTTTATCCTCAGTACTAAGGTTTGGTTGCATCGGTACTAAGTCCATTCCGCATATCGGGCATGATCCCGATTCGTCTTTTATAATTTCGGGGTGCATTGGGCAAGTCCATTGTTCTGCAGATACGGCTACTAAATTGTGCTCTTCTACCAAATTCATGCCGCAGACAGGACAGTCGCCCGGTTTGTCATAGGTTTTATCACCTTCACAATGCATTGGGCAATAAAAGATTCCTGTACCTATTCCTTCAGGTGTTTCTTTTTTAACTTTGGAATGAAGATGCTCTTTGGATTTGTGAATGCTATAGCTTCCTCTATCATTTTTTAAGGCTTCCTGAAATTTTTCAATAGGAATATGTGAGTCCATTTCGATAGTTGCCTCTGCCTTTGCCAAGTTGACAGCAACAATTGACACGCCTTCTACTTTAGAAATTATTTCCTCTACGTGATTGCGACAACCATCGCAAGTCATTCCATGTATGTGATATGTGTGTTTCATTAAGATTCTTTATTGCTTATAGAGAATGCTGAGGATATTAACGTTAATCTCAGGAGGAAGTTTATGAGATAAATTTACTTTTCAAGCGATACGGAAGAAAAACTCTTTCTTGAATTGGTTTCATTCGACAATTTCGTAATCGATTCCTAACTTGCGCAATGATCTAAAGGCAGAACTAGAATTCTTATCATCTATCTCTATATCTACGGGGTCGCCTTCTAAGAGTATATCTGTAAGTTCATTCGATAAAGAATCATCCATATTAGATGAAATCTCGGCTATACATTTGGCTATTGCTCTTTTATCTGGCCTCTGAGCATCACAAGACAATAGGTTTATTTTCATAATTATTTTTCTATAAATGTAAGAAACTTAAGTTGAGCTCAAATAAATCTGGAATTTGCTTATGCCATTATTGAAGAAGTTATGAGAATTCTTACTCATTCCGTTTAACTAATTTTTCACATATGAAGCAATTGGCTTAGATTTCTTGTTGATCTAAAGATATTCTAATTTTACAAGTTCAATGCAGTGTTTTCTCGTGAGATTATAGTCATTTTCAAACTAGGTAACAAATCGAAATATATAGAGGGATAAAGATCTTTTTTTTGTACAGGGTTGTGCCCATCGTTTTGAGGATGAGGCGTGGTGACGTATTTACCGCAATGATCACATAAACAGTTTTTGAAAATGGTTATTTATTCATTCATCCAATTGATAAATATCATCCAAAATATATATTCCAATTTCCTTTTAATTGCTATAATATTTTATCACAATTTTTGTCATATGTGGCAAGATTAATGTTTCAAATCACCAAATTTGATTAACTCGTACTCTGGGGAACTCAAAAGTTGTTGTTGAAGAATGGGAACATGACCAGAGCCAATTATAATTAGAATTCTATCTGATGGACTGGTTTTTACACTTTGAATATTTTTAAATATCCTAAGGTTTCGACTATACCAATTTAAAGTTAAGCCATCAACACCATTGTAGTTTTCAGTTTTGTCACTTAATATATAATGGCCGTGCATCCTATTAATATGATGAACGCTATTTGTCTCCATGAAGTAGTCTAAAAGTTTCATTTCAACACATCTTTTATCTTGAATTTTATACCACTCCCAATATCTATCTTCGAATGTATTCTCATAAAGGCTATCGTGTACACTTTCATAAATACGATTGAAGATTGGTTGGACATGAATAGAGTCTTTGGATCTCATAAGTTCTCGTGAAAGAGACATTGCGTCAATGCCATACAACGTGTCCAGGTTAAAACGATCCATCAATCGAAAACCTAATTGATCTACTTCCTTTTTTCTTAACGCCACTAGTCCAGATTTCCAATCTCTATATCTTTTTATTAGTGCACCTGTATTAATTCCGGCTTCAACCAATATTTTGGTTGGTTTAAATGTAGCTATGTATGCGACCAATTCTTCCACTTCTTTTTGCCTTTGTGGGGAGTGAATATCAACTTTATATGCTTCACTTGTTTTATGCTCATCTAAACCAGGATAACCAAAATGAAAAGTTCCTACCATGAGTACTTTGGGAACATCTTTATTATTTCTCAATAATGCATCTATCTCGACTTGTTCTTGACCAACAAGCGGTGATAAAATAAACCCAGATATTATTAGTGTTAAAAAAAAATGAACTTTTCATTAGCTAACTTTTACAGTTATGAATTTCACAATTTCTTTGCCAACGGGGATAGAGACACATTGCCTATATTGGGGAGACATTGTTGTTCTCCATGATATTGAACGAAACTCTTGTCTGTCTTGCTTCCTGATTCTTCAAAAAAATCATCATTTTAAAATTACTAAACAATAAAAATTGTACAAGAGAATTTCAAAAAAGAGCTACGTACAGCCTCAATTAAATGTACAAACTACTGATGTTATGTTCATGGCTATGTCACGGATCGAATGGATATGTCTTGTATAGGACTGATTAATTTTCAACTAAAAGGAGAATTGAATAATCTGAAATGACATTCAAGTGAAGGTGCCATTGTATGAACGATGTGGCGTGCGGTTAAAGACAATCACATCTTTTGTGAGGTCTGTTGATCAGAGGGTTAGATGTAAGCGAATCTTACCAAAAGCCATTTATAATTCGAAACTTGGGAATCATTTCTTCCAGATCTGGAAAATAGATTTAGCCAAGGCAAGAATAGAATTGAATCAACCAATCTTCCTCCAATTAAGAAGATGACCTGATTTTCACCTTTTTGATGATTTTATTTTGAACTATTCTTCTAATTTCGGAGCATTAGATTCCCCGCCACCCGCGAGTAGTGTCAAGCCAACTACCTGTCCATCGTCATCTAAATTAAACGTGATTTGAATGGCCACGTCTTTTGCATAAAATATGTTTTCAGATTTAGGATAAAATTTATATTCATCTTGACCCGTGGCTCTGGCTTTCAATTGATTCCCCTTTTTGGACACAGTAATCACAAATCCGGGAGACAGTTCATAATTCCCTGTATAACTTTGCAGAATTTCGTCATCTACATCAATCTCTTCAAACAAGTTTTCAGTATCAACATAAATTTCTCCATTCTTCATTACAAAAACCAGGTTAAAGATGGAATTTGCAAAATCATTTTCAATGTCTCCTTTTACAGCAATGATATCGGCAAATGCACCCTCTTTTATAATTCCGAGCTCATTTTCTTTATCCATAAATTTTGCAGACAAATAGGTAGATGAGCTCAGTATTTGCATAGGGGTCATACCTTCTTCAAGATAGGCCAGTAATATATTCTTTGCAGCTTCCCCTTGAGGTAATTCAAAATCCAAATAATTGTCTGAACCAGTTACTATAGTTACCCCTGCTTTAATGGCTCTTTGCAACCTATCCCGATGTCTATCTTTGATACGTTGAATGTTTTTCTCTCTATCCCATTTGAAGTCAATTATATCATATAGCATGTGATAAAGAGGTATTGAGAGATCAGTCGGTACTAATGCCACTCCTTTTTCTGCCATGAGCATTAAAGTTGAATCAGATATTTCATAACCATGCTCAATGCCATCTACACCCGCAGTCACTGCTTCCCAAACAGCAAGATCATTAGTCGCGTGGGCTGTTACCTTTTTGTCATAGCGATGCGCCATTTTTACAATAGCTTTCATTTCATCGATAGTCAGACTGGTATTGTTGGGTGAATTGTTTGCACAAATCTTGATAATATCGGCACCATAATTCACGTGTAACCGAACTGCATTAATCGCATCATCTACACTCCTGACAATGGTATATTCATCAGAGATTACGTCTCTAAAACTTTTTTCTAAACCGGCAACTTGTCCACCTTCAGAAGTGATAATTGGCCCAGACACAAACATTCTGGGGCCATCAACAGTACCTTCGTTGATCGCTTTTTTTAAGGCGACATCAAGAAAGGCACCAGAGTCTCCCAAGTCTCTCACAGTAGTAAATCCATTGACCAGCCATGATTTAGCCCGTTTTGATCCTCTTAAAATTCTCAATGCATTTCCTTCAAATAATAACTTATCACTTATCGGAGTGTCATCGTTCAAATTGTCAAGAGTCATTAAATGGGTATGACCATCTATCATGCCCGGTAATACAGTATATGCTGATAGATCTATTATTATAGCATCTTGTGGAATCGAAATACTGTCACCCACCTCGGTTATTCTATTCCTTTCGACTTTGATGATGTAATCAGAAAGTATCACACCTTTTTCTGAATCAAATAATTTTCCAGCTTTAAGGTATGTGGCATTATCCTGGGCTACAATCGTGTTTGTAGTAAACGAAAGTGAACAAAGTATCATCAGGCATTTTAGTAATCCCTTCATATTGTTGATTATTTAATAGTGGTTATTTTCAAAAGTAGGTGATTGTGCTCATTTCGAGCATTATCAATTGTAAAAAGAATGTAAAAGGACTGTCGACATTTTTAACAAGTCAAGAATTGTACCTCCATACACATGTATCCCGGTAACCATGCCCAATATGTCCATGTGGGTCTTCTCCGAATGAAAATAAAAGTATCTGACTAATTGGCGATGATCTGTACACACTACCACGCAGACTATTCAGAAAGTCGTTAATATATAGTTTCCACAGTAAAGAATGTTGGAAAGAAAGCCGTAAGGTTGGATCTGATGATGAATTCATTGAAGTTCCAACATGAAGCAAACCGCAGAAATGAAGAATAATTTAGTACAATTATCAATTAACATGATGTTCACCTTATATGAACTTGTAATTTTGATGGGTTATTCAGAAGCACATCTGATAGAATTTATGGAAGAGCCCTAATTTAAGACAATCATCCGTAAAAAGTTAATAATAAGGACATGGAGGCAACTCTGAAAAAAGGTGAAAAGCTTATTCATAATAAGAAACAATAACAACAAGCTGCTTATGATAAAAGCCTGTGGATACGATAATCCTTTATGAAAGAAGTCTATTTATAAGACCAATGAGTGCTAAGGCCGAGTTGTTAAATGTATTGAAATTCGATCTTCGATTCGATAGGTTTAAAAGGAAATGCATCAGGTCGATAAAATGACAGAGAATCAAAGAAAAGTACGCATTCAAAACCATTTACCCGTACAATAGTTTATATTCATAAATATGACCAGGATAACCCCTAGTAGATTTAACCACTAATTAATTAAGCTTATAAAATAGCGATTCGACATGATCATACAATTTAATACAGACAAGAATATTCTGGGAAAAGAAAAACTTGCAGCATATGTCAACTCATCTATAGCTGATGAATTAG
>JAJCYJ010000463.1 GCA_029262975.1 Saprospiraceae bacterium | reverse complement strand
GAATCTAAATTCTTACTTATACGATCTAGTTTTTAATTCTACATTATCAAAATGAAGATCTTCCTGGTGTAATTTATGGTTACCTGCATCATCCCATTCCCATGCAGATACATAGGTGTAGTCCTGATCATTACGCATGGCCTCCCCCTCTGCACTGCGGTATTCCTCCCTGAAATGTCCACCACAGGATTCATTTCTATCCAACGCATCTACCATCATCACTTCGCCTAACTCCAGGAAGTCAGCAACACGAGTTGCCTTTTCAAGTTCGGGATTGTATTCGTCGGCACTTCCAGGTATATAGACATCCTTATAGAATTCTTCACGTAACTCACGGATTAACTGGCATCCCTTTTTAAGTCCTTCTGCATTACGCGACATGCCACAATATTCCCACATTATCTTTCCAAGTCTCCTGTGAAATGATTCTACCGAATGATTACCATTGATGTTCATCAATTTGGTTAATCGATCCCGAACGGTCTTTTCAACTTTTTCAAACTCAGGTAAGTCCGTAGAAAACTCAGCTGTTCTGATTTCATGCGATAGAAATGTGCCTATGGTATAAGGTATCACAAAGTAACCATCGGCTAATCCTTGCATCAATGCTGAAGCTCCGAGACGGTTTGCTCCATGGTCTGAAAAATTAGCCTCGCCAAGGGCAAAAAGCCCAGGAATATTAGTCTCGAGGTTATAATCAACCCAAAGTCCCCCCATTGTATAGTGTACTGCCGGATATATTTTCATGGGCATTTCATATGGATTTTCTCCTGATATCTTCTCATACATCTGGAAGAGGTTACCATATTTATTGGCTATTTCTTCTTTACCCAGTTTCATGATATCTGCATCTTCAAGTCCCATGGACTTTGCCTTAATTTTACCGTAACGTTCCATAGCTTCCGTGAAATCAAGAAATACGGCCAATCCTGTTGGCGCAACACCCTTGCCTTCATCACAAGCTACCTTTGCTGCCCTTGAGGCCACATCACGTGGAACAAGGTTGCCAAAGGCCGGATATCTTCGCTCCAGATAGTAATCACGATCTTCCTCGGGTATATCCAATGCCGTCTTTTTTCTTAATCTGATTGCCTTTGCATCTTCGATTTTTTTTGGGACCCACACGCGGCCATCATTTCTCAATGATTCAGACATCAAAGTCAACTTGGATTGATATTCGCCCGAAACAGGTATACATGTCGGATGTATTTGTGTAAAACATGGATTCGCCATTAAAGCGCCTTGTCTTACAGCTCTCCAGGCAGCGGTGACATTACAACCCATGGCATTTGTAGAAAGATAGAAGACGTTTCCATATCCTCCGGTTGCGAGTACAACACAATGAGCGGCATGTCTGTCAATCTCACCTGTAATTATATTCCTTGTGATAATGCCCCGGGCCTTGCCATCTACAAGTACCAGATCCAGCATTTCATGTCGATTATACATCTTTACTTTACCAGTGGAGATCTGTCTTGATAAAGCCTGGTAAGCCCCGATTAATAATTGTTGACCAGTCTGTCCACGTGCATAGAATGTACGTGAGACCTGGACGCCACCAAATGATCTGTTTTCTAAAAGTCCACCATATTCGCGGGCAAAAGGAACTCCCTGTGCAACGCATTGATCTATAATATCTGCACTTACTTCCGCAAGCCTGTGCACATTTGCTTCTCTTGAGCGATAATCTCCTCCTTTAATTGTGTCGTAGAATAATCTATATACACTGTCACCATCATTTTGATAGTTTTTGGCAGCATTTATACCTCCCTGTGCTGCTATACTATGTGCACGCCTGGGACTGTCATGAAAGGAAAAACATTTAACATTATAGCCCAATTCTCCAAGGGTGGCTGCAGCAGAAGCTCCGGCAAGGCCGGTGCCGACTACAATGACCTCAAGACGTCTTTTGTTATTAGGCGCTACGAGATTCATCCTGGATTTGTAATTAGTCCATTTGTCTTTGAGTGGGCCTGGAGGTATCTTACTTTTTAAACTCATATCTCAAATACTACTTTTGTGTGAAGTACATGTAAAGTGGAATAATCGCGAAACCTAAAGGGATCAGGATGGCATATACCTTCCCTAAAATCTTTATAAATGGAGTGTATTTACTATGTCTTATTCCTAAAGTCTGGAAGGCACTTGCAAAACCATGTGAAAGGTGAAATGCCAGGACGAGCAATCCAACCAGGTAAGCAACGACCCATAATGGCTCCACCATTACCGCATACACTTTTGTATAAGCGTCAACCATTTGTATGCCATCATAGGTCACCAAGGGTTGACTTCCTGCAAAAACTTTGAACTGAAACCAAAAATGACCAAGATGCATTAAAAGAAATGCCAAAACCAAAGTCCCTAATAATGCCATGTTTTTAGATGACCAGGACGTCTTGTCATCGGGACTTACTGCATATTTGCTTCCTTTGGCTTGTTTGTTCTTATAGGCTAGCAAAAGACCCTGAATAGTGTGTAGAATAATAAAGAAAAAGTTGCCAATCGAAATAGTCTGAATGAGGGGATTATGACCCATGAAAGCCGTATAAATATTAAATGACTTTCCACCGTCAGAAGCCAGTAACTGCAGGTTTCCAATCAGATGTATCACTAAAAACAGAATCAAAAACAATCCGGTAAGTGACATGATTATCTTACGGCCGATACTTGACGTAAAAAAGTTGAACAACCAATTCATCTATGAATGATTTACCAAAGTTTGCGTTAAAACAATTCAGAACAATATCACCACTTTAGATTAAAGTCGAAATTTCGTTTCTGTATGTGCTACAAAACTACTGATTTATGAAGTGATGCCAGAACAGCTATGGAGAATGAAATTATTTAGAACCTCTCTAATATATTAGGAGTCATGAGGCTTGAGAAGGGATAAGTAATGGTCCTCTTTGGCTCTTATTATGGCTATTTCTTCCTTTGATTTATCACCATATCCTGCCAGGTGTAAGATGCCGTGTATGATAACACGTTGTAATTCCATTTCTAATGGAATATTCAGATTCTCGGCATTATCACTCACCCTGTCAATGCTAATATAAAGCTCACCTTCAATTGGTTTTGCAGCATATTCGAAAGTGATAATGTCCGTATAGTAGTCGTGACTGAGATATTCTTGATTTAAACTCAAGAGGTGCTTATCAGAACAAAAAATAATATTTATATAGGAGCATGACTTTTCTTCGGTTTTGAGGGAAGCACGAATCCAGTCTTTAAGATTGGTCAGATTTGGGTAGTTGTAATCGACATCTTCGGTAAATACTTCAATAGAGCATTTACTCATACGCGAAAATGCATCTCCACAGTTCTGCCGTCATTCAGATATCTCACCTCATCTGCTAATTGATTCATCAGAAAAACACCTCTGCCACCACAGCATTCGAGCTGTTCCGGGCTAGTTGGGTCGGGCAGATTCAATGGGTTAAAGCCAGGTCCTTCGTCGTGAACTGTAAAAGCGAGGCCTTTGCTGGTTTCATCCAGGACGATATGGACATATTTGTTTTCATTTTCCTGATTTCCGTGAATAATGGCATTATTCACAGCCTCAGTAAGGCTTATCAATATATCCGGAAATTTATCCTGACATATATTATATTGAGATGC
>JAJCYJ010000462.1 GCA_029262975.1 Saprospiraceae bacterium | reverse complement strand
ATTCAAAAATCTTTAATGGTCCTGGCAGTTCGGACATTACGTTAGATAAGTGTATGAAATGACAAGGTCTTACATATTATAAAGATATAGGGGATTTTAGTTAATTACTATCAACGGTCAAGCAAATTCCCATACTAAATTTAAGACGGTTACCTTCCAAATTGTTATACAGAGTTGTTATGGTTATGGTGTGCAGTGACCATGTCGCTACTTTAATATGCATCATCACGGATGATGCACTTCATATTTCGGCCAAGATATTCGTATTACAACAATATGAAACGCTTGCGATTATATCTGGATTTTACAATTATCCAAGTGATAACTCAAAACTTGATTTAGTTTATGTCGCCTGTTCCCCATAAACTAAATTACAAAATTAAGTAGGGGAAGTATGCGAATTTCGGTATGGTATTGAGTGGATATAGAATGCGAAATAAATTGTAAGACCGAAGAGTCAAGAAAAATTATATATGGAATCTCAGACATTTTTTATTTTGAATCCGTAGTCAAAGATACATTTCGATTTGGAAACTAGCCTCAACCTCTGCAGAATTGCATTACGATTTAAACTTAGTTTAATGAAGATAAGTCTCTGTGTCTGAATTGCTAAATATCATATGTGAGCTTGCTAAGATATTTGGCATATTGATAAAAATCAATGCCACCCAAATCATCTAGTTTCAAAAAAAATATGAATTGACGATTTAAAACTATAATCTCTTTCCATACGGAAAATTTTCAGGAAGAAGTGTCACTGTCACACTTCCCTCTTTTAAAGGGAGTTTATCTTCATTACGCCCCATATAAAAGAGTACACGACTACGGCATTCTCTTGCCCCTGGTTCGCGTATTATTTGATAAACAACATGAGGTTCATCTTGTATCGCTCCAGGTTCTGGTTGATATTGTTTATAGCGCAAAACGTCTGTCCAATCACGACCATCTTCACCACGCCAAATTTCATCTGACCAAACACGGTTTTTTGGCAAAAGCTGGAAAGAAGATTCAATAATTAAATCAGCCATTTGAAGCAGGCCAGCAGGCACTCCACCCATGTCAGGAGGCAAGGAAAGTGAACCTCCAGAAACTATGATATTAGTTGTCCCACAGACAGTAAGCATAGTAACAAGCCCAGAGACGAACATTTTTTCTTTTGCGCACAATGGAAATCTTGCATTTAATTGTTCTAAACCATTAACAACAACTAAAGAAACTGGATTTCCTCCCTCATGTCTCCGCTCAAGCGATACTTCAACAAGATGAAAGAATTCTTCTGGAGATATATAGCCAGGCCAGAAAAAAAGTATTTCTAAACGATCATCATCGAGGTATTTCTCCAAAAGTTTTCGTGCATCCTCATCGTCTTTAACTTGGTCATGCCACGGATTCCCATCTTCAGATAGTTGCTTTGTGAGTATTTCAATCAACGTTTCTTTCGCAGAATCTTCCTCATCACGAAGTGAAATTAATAATGCCCTCTCCTTAGGATGATCATAGAGAAACTTTAGCATTGTATAATATGCTAAGTGGCTTTTCATACCTCCTCTTGATCCTACTATTGCAGTACAAGAGGCCGCTGGAAGACCTGCTCTATAAATAATATTATTCAAAGAAGAAAAGGGAGTTGGCAATGGATTGTTTAATCTCTTTTTTCTTTCTTTTGAACGCCTTCGTTCTATAGATAGAGAACGATGTACTGATGGAAAGACAAAAATACCGCCTTCTTTTATTAATGGCGACATAGCATGTTGCACATTCTCTTCTGGTGAAGTTTTGGCATTGATCTTTAGTTGATGTTCACCATCTGCATGGTCCTGATATCTAGCCTTAACAATTTGGATTTTTCTTACTAGATAATCCTCTTCCTTAGTATAAGACAGTTCTATTAAAAGGTCAGAAATATGACTCCAGTAGTCATCTTCTGGAGATTTATTAGAATGTGAATCAAGTATTGCGACCAACATAATTGGACCACGTAAGCATTTATTTAAAAGGGCATCAAGTATTTCTTCTGGAGGCCAACTTTTAGGAATTACGTTTAGACTATCAAGTACAATGATATGAGGAGGGAAAGGTTTGGTATTAAGACGTTGCCATTCGTTATAAACGCTAGAGAAAAAACTTTTAGGATTAGGGTCTTTAGTGGACGGGAAAGCATCTCGTCCTATGACAAATACACATGGTTCATTTGAATCATTGCCGGAAGAAGACCATGGTTTAATCCGATCAGATTTTTCCCAGCCAAAAGAATTAGCCTGTTCGATAATATCAGATGTAGCTGACTCAGCAGAAATAAAAACACTTGACAAACCTATATTCGCTATAGTTTTTAGGTCGGGATTAGGATTACAAGCAAGTCGATAGCACAACTCAAGTGAAAAAGTCGATTTCCCTGATCCTGGACGTCCCGATAGTAATGTTAACAATCCTGGATTTTTCTTTTCTTGTATATTTATTGTCTCAATTACGCTTTTTGGAATAACTATACCACCTCCAAGTAGTTCATCAAGAAGGCATTTCTGCTTTCCTTTATCTGGTAAAGGGTAAAGTTCATAATTATGATCACATGGGTTTGCAGGTTGTTTGAAAAAAACAGGAGACATATATGTTTTTAATCTTACTTGATCAGTCATGAATTTTTTACCT
>JAJCYJ010000461.1 GCA_029262975.1 Saprospiraceae bacterium | reverse complement strand
TATACCATAAAAATGCAGCATACTTTTCATTTGATTTTTTACTACTCTTTGTGACTTAGCTATTTGCGCTCGTGCTCTAACAGTGGTTCTATCTTTTTGGGCCAACTCATCCGGCACATATATACCGGTCAATTCGCCACTCCTAAGTGTCACAGATATTTTCTTGCTGTCTCTCTTGTCATTCTTAAAATGACGCTCTTTATCAGTAGTCGGGATATCTGCTGGATTCACCACTATAGTCTTTACTCCCTGATGCTCGAATTGTTCCTGTGCCCAAAAGCCACTGAATCCTGCTTCGTATGCACATTGATAATTTCCATTTGAGTAGTGTCGATGTAAATATTTTACCAAATTACCAACAAAAGGTTTTTCAATTAAAAATGATTTCTGAATCGTGTGAGCTGTGCTAATAGTAGACTTCCAACTATTCTTATGTACATCTAATCCGATAAAAATAGGCTGTCACTAAAATCAATTGTTGCACTTTTACTCTGCATTTTAAAAGGTTTTATGGTTAAGGAATATTCAATTTTAATTTGACCTAAAACCTTTCTTTTTGCAAACATAGGGTCTGCCGGACGGGCAAGTATGGCATCATTGGATAACTGACTGATCTCCGAATGCTCGAGGTGATTGCCTGGGAGGCATTCAAAGAAAGGCACCTCAAAGCGGGAAGGTTGAGACCGAAAGAGGAAGAATCAAATTCGCTAAGGGATAGAACGAGGTATGGCATATGCATGGAGTAGAACAAGAATGGGAGGCTGGGCTGTAGCCCAAAGCCCCATTCTAGGAACTACTATTACGATTAAGCGACTAAAAGTGAGAGGCTATGTTAGTTTAACTGATTACTACAAACGTTGAGATATCATTATTGAACCGCCGTATATCTGATTGATCGATCCTGGAAGGTCGATGTCTGGGTGACATTGAAGAGAAGGAACCATGTGTAATGGGAGGGCGAGCTGATTACGGTGGTCCTCCTACATTTCATTCCGGCGGATAAATGTGAGACCTGTAAGCCTTTGGCTTAGGCGCACCGTGGGCATTATCGCTCACGGCCGTCTACTCGATTAGTTGCTGTTTTTATTCTCTTTAAGTTCTTTTTTTAACTTAATAAAGTCTACCCAATAAAGATCAGATTTCCAGTAAGTCCCTCCATCTTCATTATCCTTTTCTTCTGTTCTAGAAAAAAATAAATATTTTCCATCGGGTGAAACTGTCGCCCCACTTTCACTTATTTTAGTATTTATTTTAGGTCCCAAGCTACGAGCTTTACTCCAGGTTCCGTTATTGTTAAAGCTGATAAATAGATCACTATTATGAGGGATATCAGTTGTTTCGGCATCGAATATGATATAGCTTTCGTCTGGAGCAATATACGGGTGGGCTCTCCACTTTCCGGGTAAGTTAACTGTCTCCTTCATACGTATGATAGAATCATAGCGCCCATTCGTATTTATAGAGTAATAGTTGGCTTCATTTTCTAACTTATGTTCTTTCTCTTTAGATGTAAAGTAAAGATTACCATTTATGGCAGGCGAAACGCACATAATCCATTCTTTATCAAAAAGTTTTGGTAATAGAAGCTTGGGTGCTTCCCATACACCATTATTTTTTTCAACATACCATTGATGCAATCCTGATGATTTAATTGAATCGTTAAGTGGTCTTCCACTACCAAAATAGATTCGATCTCCATTTGAGCTAATGCGAGGATGTACATCTTTGTGTTCCTTGTTAATTGAAAAAGATGCTAATGCTGGTTCTGACCATTTACCATCGATTAGTTTCATGGTATAAATATTATGTTTATAACCCTCTTCAGGTTTTGCGCGGTTGAAATACAATTCACTCATATCTGGATTAAAAACAATTGAGCCTTCATTATAATTGTCAGTTGAGATAATACCTTCCCCAAAAATCGTTGGGGTCACAGTAGGGATTTGATCGCTGAGTAAAGTAATATTGAATTTTTCACTGTCTTGACAAGAAGTGAAAACAGATAGCAAAGTCAAAAAAATGGATAAGGTTTTTACTTGTTTCATATTTCATTATTGATTTTCAGAATAGCAGCTAATGGATCGACTGTATCCTGCGTAGGCGATAGCCAATGCTGTGATACAGCTGTTAGCGCTTTATTTTATCTTGATCAATTCTTTTCTTCTGTTTAGTTCATTTTCATAAACATGGTCATTGAAAGGAGTATGCCCTTCATATTCTATGTTTTTCATATCACCCAAATATAAAAGTGCATCTGTTTGAACTTTCAATGGATAGTCTTTCAAGAAGGGTGCGCCAATTTTCAATTCTCCAACAATTGGGTTGATGGTTTCAATGAGTTCTCCTTTTTTGAGATTTGGCAATTGATCAAATGGAAATTCATCTGTAGTCATCGTGGTAATTAGGACTAAGTTTTTATCTGTCGCTCTTAGTATTGAAGATATTGGATTATCAATCATTTGGTGAGGAGGTTTACATTTATTAAAATGCCCACTTCCCATAATCAATAGTGCTTTCTTCTTCTTGTTTAAAACCTCTGTTATAACTAAATCTCCATAAAATTGGTCTCGCTGACCAAGGAATTCAAATAAATCTTCCGAGCTTTTGATTTTAGCCCACTCTAAAGGTGGTTCGGCTGCGAGGATTCTAATTTTGTTTTCTGATGCCAGATTAATTTTTCGAACTTCCTTTAAAAATCTGCTGACACCTGTTCTATCGCTAGATTGTAGAATGCTTGAAGAGTGATCTCGCCACAGCTTTTTAATCTTAAGTGTATCGTTATTATTTCCTAAAATGTAATTATCAAGTTCTCCTTGATACAATGAGTTTCCTAATTCAAAGACAACGGCATCTACTTTGATTCTAAAATTTTCATTCTTCACTAATTCTATGTAAAAATCGGTTACATCTTTAATTCCATGAGATTCTCCTATAGCAATAATGTCAAACTGTTCAAATCCTCTGAGGATGTATTCGACACCATCATAAATGCTATTTGTTGTAGTTTTAGAATTTTCCCAAACTTTTGGATTATTGAATTTTTGAAAATCTATGTCTTGCTTACAATTACTAAGAATAATGATCCATAATACAATTATTGTAGTTCTTTTCATGTTTTCAATTTTTGCATATTACCACTAACGGTTCCGCCGTACCCGTCGTGCCGACGTGAGGAGGCATGATCGTGGTCACGGCTTGTTATGTGACGTATTTAATTACTCGATTTTCAATTTTATAGCTTCATATATAGTGTCTCCTCTAACAATCAATTCGATTGGCGTATTTGAATTAGGTCTCATTATATTTAGTGATATATTTGTCTTGTCCCTTATCCATAATTCAAACTGACCTAAACTATCAGTTTTTGACGAATTGCTCAGATTGGAACTTTCAGAAACATTGATATCACTTAGAGGATTATTTGATGAATCAATAATCCGTCCTTTAAGTTTCTTGTTTCCATTAATATAAAAAATGGATTTAGCTAATTTCGTCGTAGTTGAACACCACGTAGTGAACAATTTATTTTGCGGTAAATATCTGTCATCTTTATTCACATTAGCGACTACATAGTATAATTCACCAACTTTGAACGGATAACCACAATAAGCAGTATTTAGAAAAGAATTTAGAGTTACTAATTCGGTTTTTATGTTGCCAATTTCATCTCCTACAATTTTGAATGAAATTTGATAGGAATTTTCATGTGGTTTAGAATTCGATTTAATATTTACCGCTTCTCCATAAAACATTAATTTTCCTTTTGTAATTGTTTCATCGCAATTACAACATATTGTAAAGTTCAAGAGAGAGAAAAAGATGATTGTTGACAAAATAAGTTTCTTCATTTTCTATTTATATGTCACTAACGGTCTTTTGTATGTGGCGTAGCTGCGATTAGCAGCTATGAACATCATACATGTTTGTTAGCCTTCGTTATTGCTGTGTTTTCGTTATTTAATGTTCAAGTAATATTCACCTTCCTACTTCTTTTCAAGTTCCATTTCGATTCCCT
>JAJCYJ010000460.1 GCA_029262975.1 Saprospiraceae bacterium | reverse complement strand
ACTAATAGAAAAAAATAATAATACAGAGGATACTAACAACATGATTTTTCCTTTACTGTACATTTTAAGCGATCCAAAATTGTTTCTTAAATGAAAAACAACTCCAGCAGTAAACAGAATACCAAATACCGTATGAAGTGTTGCAACGATACGAGAGTAAGCATTGAAATAGGATAATATCCCCGTTACACATAAGACAATAAAGCTCAGGGCAATACTTAAACTTATGATTTTTCTAAAAGTCATAAAGCAGTATAAAAGATTAATCACTGATAAGAATCCTCAACATAGTATTGAGGATTCATAATTAAAATTAGCTGAGTCAGACTTTAGAGAAGTTTTTTCATGGCCTCAATACGAATGTTTAAATAAGCGACTTGTTTAGCTTTGCTTTTAGGAAAGATGAAATCTGAAGTATTATAGTTTAATTTTTCTGAGAATGCCTTTTCAACTATTCTAACTTCTTTGCTAATAATATCTAGGCTCTCATCATCTGTCTCGCCTACAATACCACGCACATCATATGATCCTGGATCGAAAGATGGCTCTTTGGACTTTTCCATATCTGCTTTAAGTGCGATAAGCCCCGAGCGCAAATCAGTTATTACTTTAGCTTCACCGAATTTGGTTTTAGCGCCACGACAGGCTGATGGTGAACATCCAGATGAGGTTTTGGATGTACTACAACATAAGGCCACCGTTCCATCTTTGCTACACGAAGTTTGGGCATCAGCATTTGTACTAAAGAGCATTCCACCAGCAAAGAATGATGTAATAAGTATTGATTTTAAATTCACTTTCATAATATCTGTTTTTTAAGTTTATTTCGGAATCATAGAATTCATCGTAATAAATAGTCTAACAAATAAAATCAAGACACGCAAGAAACTGGGTTATAGCCAGGTTATCCCAGGTTAAGACGAGGTTAATTATTAATTTTCAGGAGAAATTATGTATAAATTTGCTCCGGTGACAAGCAAAAAAACATACTGGTTGACAGGAATCATTTTACTGCTGTTAATAAGCTTAATTATTAATCAGGTGATATATGTTTATAATGCTGCTCTCGAACAGGAATATTATTTTAATGATAAAGCCACGATGGCATTAGAGTCAATAGTCAATGAATTTTCAGATGATTATGATGTATGCCAAAATGTTAATGTAAGCATCGGTTTAGGCTGCAATATTTCATGTACTGCAACTACTAACAGTACTTGCAGTACAGACTTTAAATCTCAGAGCGAATGGCAAAGTGTAGATTCAATAATTCGAGCGCAATTGATTGCATCGAATATTGATTTGACATATAATTTTGATTTTTGCAATAGCTTAACGAACACTCATGATCTAAGCAATAAAAATACCTACTCTAAAGACTTAGATAATATTCTGCCAAAATCAGGAATCATTATGTATTTAGAATTTCCTAGTAAATCCAGGTACATATTGAGCCAAATAGGGCCTACCTTTATTTCTTCTATATTACTTATAATATTAATCACGATTGTGTATGCGATTACATTTCAGTTTTATAGAAAGGAAAAAATAATCGCACAAAGGACCAAAGAGTTTCTAAACAATATGACTCATGAGTTTAAAACTCCTTTGGCCAATATTGCTTTTGCAAACAGCTTAATCAGAAAGCAATCTCATGAAATCACGCCTGATAAGATTAAGAAGTATACGCAAATAATTCAATCTGAAAATGATAAGATTATTGATAGTAGTGAAGACATCCTTGAAATGGCAAAGCAAGAATACGATTTCAAAAACATGGTTTTAGAAGATGTTGAGGTACACGAGATCCTTCAAGATTTACAAAGCAGTTTTATTTCTACCCATATTAATAATGATGTCAGCATAAGATTAAACCTGGGTGCAAATTTAAATACAGTAAAAGGGAAAATTTCATTTTTACGAAATGCTTTATCTAACCTAATAGATAATTCAATAAAGTATTGTCAGCGTTCACCGATAATAACTGTTTCAACTCATTCAGAGAAAGAGTTTTTGGTTATCTCAATTGAAGATAATGGCATCGGAATTCCTAAGAAGGACATTGATGCTGTTTTTAATAAATTCTATCGTGTGTCTACCGGCAATCAACATGATGTTAAAGGTTTTGGGCTGGGATTATCGTATGTAAAAGTGACAATCGAACAAATGAAGGGGCATGTCTCTCTAAAAAGTCATTTAGGAAAGGGATCTGTTTTTACAATAAAACTTCCAGTTGTTCATGCCTAGAAAGATTAAAATATTATTGGTTGAGGATGATGTTAATCTAGGCTTCATGTTAATGGAATATATTGAAGCTAATGGCTTCGAAGTCAAGCTATATCGAAATGGAGAGTCGGCATACAAAGCATACGAAAAAGGAACTTATGATTTTTGTATTTTAGATTTAATGCTTCCAAAAATGGACGGCTATACGTTAGCAAGAAAAATTAGATCGCATAAAGTTAAAACACCTATAATAATGCTTACTTCAAGGTCTTCGGATGAGGATAAATTAAATGGTTTTAAGATAGGGATAGACGACTACGTGACTAAACCATTTAATGAAGAGGAGCTGGTCTATAGAATTAATGCAATTCTTGATAGGACTCAGGTAATGGAGCCTCAGTTTTTGAAAAAATATAGCATTGGCCAATTTATATTTAATCGGGCTGATTTGAGCTTAGCAGGATTTAATGAATCGAAACGATTAACAAAAAAAGAGGCAGAGATATTATTATGGCTATGCGACTCAAAAAACGAAATTGTAAAGCGTTCCGAAATATTAAAGGCCATTTGGGGCGAGGATGATTATTTTACAGGGAGAAGCTTAGACGTATTTATAAGTAAACTACGAAAGTATTTTAAAAAAGATCCTTCCATTTCTATTGTAGCCATCCCTAATGTTGGCTTAACCCTTAAAGCTAAATAAGCCTAGCGCCCATCAGCCCTTCGACTTTCAGCCCTTCATCATTTCTACCTATTTCCAAATCTTCAACCTCGAGGATGCAGAGTAAAGAAAGTGAATTGAATGACTTTGGAAATTGCTCTATCATTTACATTAGGATTTTGGCAAATAAAATTGGATTGGTTGCTTTGCAATCCCTGAAATTATGGAAATATAAAAGGGAAAGGGATCGGAGCTTTCGGATGTTGTGTAGGTTACCGAAATAACCGTACTATCCTGCATTATAGTATAGATGCCAAACTGACTTACTCCAGTACAGGGACCGATTCGGTATGACTTATAGGTTCCACTTATGGGCAGTCTCTGCCGTCGTAAGCTCTTGTAGTTACCATTTTATCTTCTGGCCTCTCTTCTACCCCATCTCAAAATCTTGCGAATTCAGGCTTAATCCAATTATATTCTTAAAATATAAATATATGATCAATTATGACAAAGTCATCACAGAATCTACTGTTCTTCTAAATGTCGTATATTAATTGATTATGTTTTATAAGTAATAATTGTATACTCAGGATCAATTCATACTACTTTAACTTACTATAAGGATAATAAGAAGTACTGATAAAAATGTAAAGCTCAGACTTAAAAAATACCTCAACACCACTTAATTAATATTCTAAATTTGAAATGGCTATTTATTTTTTTTTGCACTATAAATTTATAAGATTATATCAATAATTTGACTGAATTGTTGAGGGTATAATATCATACTAATTTCTTCTATGTCGATGATAAGAATATCTAATAATTAAAATAAAAGAATGAAAACTCAGATAAGGGCATCATATCTATTACTCATTATATTGACATTCATACCATTTATGATTAATGGGCAGATTTCAGATCCGACGAATGCTGATACAGTTTATTTAAGCACTGGAGGAGAAATAAAAGGAATGAATATAATGGGGGCAACGACAACATTGCTTGGAGGAGGTGTTGCTTTATTTGCTGCAGGATTTAAAGGTGGGCATGGGCCTGTTTTTTCTCCAATTGTTACAGGAGGAATTACAACTGCTCCTGGAAGTCTAGTTGGACTAGCATTAGGAACCTTATTCGCTCAAAATCACAGCAAATTTAACCGTTCCTTCCAATTTGGAACCGGTGTGACTATTTCACCAA
>JAJCYJ010000459.1 GCA_029262975.1 Saprospiraceae bacterium | reverse complement strand
TCCATAGAGAGAAGAAATGTTCAGGATATCCGTCGTGCGATCATCCAGAAAACCATCATTTTCATCATCTTTTGTATTCGTGTCAAGACTTTGCCATCCAAGTGTGATCACACCTTTATTTCTCCAAAAGTCCTTTTCCCTGATACTATTAGCAAAGACATTTACCCCCATATTTAATGCAGAGGATGAAGAATTCGGATTGGAATTAGAAGCCCAACTATTTGATCCAGCAAAATTAAGACCTATAGTTCCAAAAATTCCTTTTTGCCATCCACCGAGGACAACTAATTGTGAATTAATTGAATTAATTTCTGCCTGATATGCATCAACTTGAGTTTGAGCTTCAGCCTTCGCAGCAGCGACCTCGGCCTTTTTTTCTTTTAATTCTATAACTGACTGAGCATAAATACCCGACGTCAATCCAATCAAAATAAATGTAAGAAGTGTAAATTTCAAATTCATAAGTAACAATTCAGATTTTTAAATTTATTTATTCGTCTCCGTATCCAATAACTTGTCATTTGAATAAATGGATACTTTTTCGTTTAGTAAATATTTTAACGGATATATTACTTTTTTTTCGCTTGTAGCGATAGTAATACTTGTCTTATCAAGGTCGGTAACCTGGCCTTTGTCTCCATTAATTTCTATAATATCTCCTATTTGAACTTTGTCTTTTGTATAAAGAGCAGACAAAAAATTAGCCACTATATCTTTTGATGCCAGACCATAACCAATCGCAAATGCAAGTACGCCTCCTCCGATTATAATAGAAATGTTTTGTTCTAAAAATGATGTATTTATTTCCGCCTGAGCAATTGACAAAATGACTACATTAATAAATAAAAAATAAAATAAAAAGTTCGAAATAATTTTAGCAGATGAAATCGCCAAAGAGCTCAAAGTTGTTTCCAATATAGACCTAATCAGCTCAGCCAACAATGTACCAAAAATCAAAAATACAAAGGCGACAATTAACTTGGGTATTAGGTTAAAAAGACCCAATACAAGGTTTGAAATTGCGGGCATAGCAAGCACATCAGCTGCGGCGACAAGAAAAAATATTACAAGAAAGTAGTAAATGAACTTTGAAAAAACCACGCTCAACTTAATGGTCAAATTAGCGTCATTTATAAAATCTATTTCATTTAACTTTTCTCCAAACCGGTCAATTTTTATCCCTTCAAGTAATTTCCTTATGAACTTGGAAACGATTTTTGCAATAATAACTCCAAAAATAAGAATAGTCAACGCACCTATAAATGGCGGTGCGAATTCTTTAATCTGATTTACTAATTGCTCCAGAGTGCTAGTCATTTTTTCTAATTTACTGATTCAGATACAAATTTCTATTCTCCTCCTTCTAATTTTTTATCCTGAGACCTTGAAGTAAAAGATGCACTTCCTATGAGCGTGCTAAATATTTTTGGAATATACAATTCAAATAAATCACCAATCAATGCCCAAACATCTCTTCTACTATTTACATTCTTTTTAATCGCCTTGGAAGAAGCTTCGAATTTTTTTTCCATCTCCTCCTCCAATAATTTAAAACTATTTTTTGCCATATCAATCGGGTCGTTTTCTGTTGGGTTGCCTATACCTGGAGCGTATTATGAATCCTTACAAACTTCATCTTTGCTCTTTTAATTTTCATCTTTATTGCGCTTTCTGTCTTATTAATAGCTACCCCTATCTCTTTAATGGACATACCATCCATATACTTCATCATCAAAATTGACTTGTCATCAGGTGGAATTTTATCCATTATCATCTTCATCTTATCCAGCGCTACTTCAAGAAGTTCCTTGTCTTCAATTTCATCTCCGGCATCCTCATATTCGCTGATGTCTTCCATATAGATGCTCTTATCCTTTTTCTTCTTACGGATAAAATCAATACAAAAGTTATAAGTAATAGAATACACCCAGGTCGAGAACTTTGACTTGCCACTAAATTTTGACAGATTCAACAAAATCTTCATCATTACATCTTGTGTTGCGTCCTGAGCAAGGCTTTCCTCCTTCAGGATAGTCAACGATTTGGCAAAGATCTTAGCAGAATAGCGGCCATATATCAGTTCAAAATAGTACTCATTCTGAGTCTTAAGATACTGTTCGACTATCTCTTCATCCGTTAGCGTTTTTCTCTCACCTTTGGTCAATAGCGCAAAGAGAAACTTTAACATATTCAATTATTAGACGCACAAAGATGAGAAAGTTACTTTTGTCCTCTAAATAAATTACTAACAACTATGTTTCGTTTATTACATTACCTTTTATATACCCTCATTTTTCTCGGCACAACCTCTGTGACAGTCTACGCACAAGGAGACGAAGATGCACTTTTCATTAAGAGAATTCATGACAGAATTCTGTCAAACGGAAGTTGTTATAGTTGGTTATCACATCTTTCAGAAGAAATCGGTGGTCGCTTGGCTGGATCAAGTGAGGCTGAATTAGCCATAGCCTATACTAAAGAAGTCCTTGGCAATTATGCGGATACAGTGTATCTGCAGCCTTGTAAGGTTCCGCATTGGGTAAGAGGTCGCCAGGAAGTGGTGAATATCACAAGTATGCCAGGTGGTTCTATTATGTCTTTGGGAGGTCTTGCTCTTGGCAATAGTATCGGGACAGGTCCAAAAGGTATTGAAGCCGAGATCGTGGAAGTACGCTCTCTTGATGA
>JAJCYJ010000458.1 GCA_029262975.1 Saprospiraceae bacterium | reverse complement strand
ATTAGCCTGAGGTGTAGGTGTCTTGGTCGTGATATCTAATTGCCAGAAAGTATCTGCAAAAATGCCATTACCGGCAAATACCATTTGTGAAGGATTTTCTGCCTGATTCAAGACACCTGCTTCTAAAGATGCTCCCCACCAGCTTGGTGGTGGCAAGATTTCTTTTCCATTGAAAGATTTATGACCTGTAGGATTATTAGTTGTAAAGAATGGGTAATAAATATTGTAGGGACCATTACCAGAAGTAGGTGATGTTGGAATACCCTTATTAATAGGGGCATTGGATGCAAAAACAAACTGGAGAACTGGATAATCGTACGTCTTGTTGTCGATACCCGTCTGAGAAGTAGTTGTAACCTTTCCCACATATGGGTAGCCTCCATCACTATTTAAGTAGAGTTGATTCGTGGAATAAAACTGAAAAAAATCGTCAATTGCCTTTGTAAATGTACCTATCAATTCGCTTGTTGGTTTTTTTACAATAGCTTGATTAGGACTTAAAATTCGCCAGTAAGGCGCGGACTTTGCTCCTGCCGTAACTGGAAAAAGACAATCTGAATAGGTGGGTACCTGCTCTGCAAAATCACTAATGACACCGGTGCGATCCAGGGTGATACCGGCATTTGCGCCGAAGTTATCATCTGGTGGATCAATTGTTAATTCAATAGGAAGGCCAAATTGATCTACCTGGCTGGTATTCACAACCAGTTGATTGGTAGCACCACTGTTTAAAGCAAATTCAATCCAATCATAATAAAAGGCGGCTGTAACAGGATTAACGCCTTGAACGCCAACGGCGTTGCTGTCCGTACTGAAGTAAATTCTTCCCCCGGTTATCACAAGCGATTCATCCAGGGTAAGTGGACCGGTAAGACTGGATAACTTTATCACAGTCGAACCCGATTTTTTTAAACTTGTCGGAGTACAAGTGCCATCAGTGTCGATATTAAAATTTTGCGCTGTACCACCGTATGTGCCGATCATAGAAATATATGGATCCTTTAGTGCGCTCGTTGATCCAGAATTATTGACTATTGTAATTGTGACATTTCCCATAGAATGTGATTAAGCAGTTTATTTGTACGAAGGCATATAATTACAGAAAAATCACCAATTGCTGCGCAAGATTCATAAATTAATATTATTAAATATTGGGCATCATAGTTCGTCAATAGTTAGGCATATTCAATTTATAAAAGTTCCAACACTTATATATTTACTAAAGAACAGAGGATGGATTCAATCTCCATCATATTTCTTTGGAATACTCACGAGTGCATTCTTTTAGTCAGTGTGTTGAAACAAGCAGTGCAAACAAGAATAGATGTAAATTGCTTATGATTGCAATAAAAAATTGTTTCTTTATTGTATCGCAAATTTTACACTTACTTCACTTGTCAATTTTATCTTTTCGAATTCAATGGCTATGAATTCTACTTGTCTACGAGCGATACTTTCTGAACCTCTAATTCGAACACCAGCAACTTTCCCTTGAAGCATGTTTACAATGTCTGAGTTTATATCAGAGATATGTAATGCTTTTCCAATTGACTGGCCAAGTGGTATGACCATAGCATTAGCTTGTGCTCGTGCTTTCAGAACTGCTCTTGTTATTAAATTTATTTTTAGCTTTTCTATTTTGGAGTATTCTGTCCTGGACAAATCAACATTGGATATACCGATACCCTCTAGTTCATAGATAACCCGACCAGCTGATTTGGCATCATACACAAGTAATTCATATGCTTTGGCCTTAATAATATCTTTCTTACGCAAAAAGTAATTTTTAAAATTGCTGGACAAATCCGATAAAGTTAATTGGCTTTCTAAATTAACACCTATTGAGATGAGTGTAGCGCCCATCTTAACTTCAAGGTCTTCTACTGTTTGCTTCCCTTTTGTATCATCCTCCGAGATCAATATGGATAAATAGATCAGATCCGGAGTAACGGATGTATCTATTTTGGCAGTCGTCTCTACATATGGTTGGTCTATATAATTTTTAGCCTGACCATGGGCGAATTGACTTATACATAATAGAAAGAATGCTAAATTTAAGATTCTTATTGACAATAAAATGTTCATAATAAAAGATTAGTGAAACGATTTATTTAATTGGGACGCATAGTTGGAAGTTTCTGAACTGTTCTAATTCATCTTACAATTGTGGGTTGCTCAGGCCAACAATTTATCCTACTTTCTAGTTTTTTTGACTTATTTCATTTATAATTTTGAGTGTTGCTGCTGCCAGACTTTCCTTGTTTTCCATGTATTGAGGTAAGTGTTTTTCCAATATCGGATACATGGGGCCGAAAAATCGGTTATCCTCCATATATAACTTATAATCCTTGGCGCCCTCATCACCTAAAAACTTCTTAGCCACTTTACCTGAAAAATAAAACAAGTAGGCATGCCATAATTGACTCGGAATCTTAAGATGTTCGACTTGAGCGACATTGTTAATAGTACCTCCTACGAATCCTGATCGTGAACTGATAAGGTGGTGACTTGATTCATGAAGTAAAAGTTCTAGCCAAACACCTTCCTTTGCTGGAGTGTTTTTTGAATCCATTACAATATGTGTTGAAGGATGAGTAGTAGTATATGGAATATCTCTTTTTGAATTGTAAGATATATCGATTCTAATTGGTTTGGATTGCCAGGATGCTTTACATAGGGTTTCTAATTGATGTATAAATTTTTGTTCATACTTTTTTATCAAGTCTATATTTTTTGAATATACTTCGTTGTTTGTGTCAGAATGTTTATCCCAATAAAATTCTAGATATATACTTTTAAAATTATTAAGTTGGTCTATATGAGATTCAAATACAGTGTGCTGGGGTAATGTTTGTTTTATTTTATATTGAATAACCCATCTTTTAAATTGACTGTTGTAATCACTTGTTCGTAAGTCCTTATCTATTATGTTTTCTGAATAATATAGTAAGACTTCATTAAATATTAAATGATTCTTTTCAGATAAATTATTCCAAATCTGATTTTCTATGATCTCCTCAATCTTGTGCTCACCAAGCGCTATAGCTTTGTTATATAGGAAGTGATGCATGTTTAACCAGAAATGGCTATAAAATGTAAAGCGGTCACTTTTTCCAATAAATCCAGGTTCATCATCTGGACTTAAAACTGTTTTCTTATCAGACAATTGTTCGTACTGTGCAATTGATGCGTACGCTAAACCGCCTGCATCAAGAAATATTAAAAAGGCTGAAAAGATGAGAAACAAATTCATTATGCAGCATTGTATTTTATTAAACGATTTGATTAACTATTATGTATTCGGTATACAGGATATTTATACTTCCAGATGTTGACCTTTCACCTTCAATTTGAAACTATGGGAAGGAGAACTATCCATATAAATCTCCCTGCAAATACTTAATACCAGAATCTACAACAACTGTTACTACCTTCTTACCTGGCCCAAGCATTTTAGCCCTTTGAATAGCTGCCCACACATTTGCACCAGAGGTTGCTCCTCCTATAATTCCTTCTTGTTGCGCCATAGACTTAGCTGTTCTATATGCATCTTCATCAGACACTGAGATTATTTCATCTATTAAATCTTTTCTTAGAATAGAAGGAATAAAAGAAAGACCTATACCTTCTAATTTATGTGTGCCACTGGTATCACCCCCGGAAATGTTTCTAACATTTAACGGCTCGACAGCAATGGCTTTTAAGTGTGGTATTTGCTCCTTTAAGACTTCTGTATTACCTGAAAAACAACCACCTCCTCCGATGGCCATGACAAATTCATCAATATCAGCACCCAATTCTGCCATTATTTCTTTTGCCATTACATGATAACCAAATTTATTGTCAAGATTATTGATTTGATCCACCCAGAAAGTATTTGGTTCGTCGGCTATTTCTTTAGTTCTGGTAATCATGCGATTTATAATATCCGCGGTTAATATTCCATTTTCAGCATGAATTAATTCGACTGTTGCTCCAAAAGCACGCATGGTCTGAATTTTTTCCTCGGCAAATCCATTAGAGGAAACGAAGTAAGCTTCATATCCTTTCTTTGCACAAACCATAGCTAAAGAACTACCCGTGCTACCACCAGTATATTCGACGACCTTCATACCTTTCTTTAGAGTCCCTCTTTTTTCTGCTCCCTCAATCATAGAAAGCGCCATTCTATCTTTCATGCTCCCTGTGAGATTAGCTCCTTCAAACTTCACATAGATATCAGCACAATTATCATCTATAATATTTTCAAGTTTTATCAGCGGTGTATTTCCGATTCCTTTCATCATATTGCTTACATGAAATTGTAAATTTTGATTGGTTGTTGCTACTGCATTGCTTTTTGAAATGTTGGGTGAAGCAGTTTCAAAGCGTAAATTATTTATTCTTTATAACTTCTATTATCGCTTCTGTGACTTCAGATGTTGAAGCTTGCCCTCCGAGATCTTTAGTCAGAATATCACCTTTTTTAGTTATTTCTTCAATAGCAGAGACGATCAATTGTGCTCCTTCATGTTCATCCAGATGATCCAGCATCATGGCTCCAGTCCAGATACAGGCTATGGGGTTGGCGATATTTTTACCTGCTATATCCGGTGCACTACCGTGAACAGGTTCAAACATACTTGGGAATTCTTTTTCAGGATTAATATTTGCTCCGGGAGCGATACCCATACCTCCAACTACTGCAGGTCCCAGGTCTGAAAGGATATCTCCAAAGAGATTGCTTGCTACGACGACATCAAACCAATCCGGATGTTGTACAAAATGCGCAGCTAGAATATCGATATGGTATTGAGCTTGTGCTACATCAGGGTAAAGTTTTCCAATTTCTTTGAATCGCTCATCCCAGTATGGCATGGTGTGAATAATTCCATTTGATTTAGTGGCACTTGTTAGCTTTTTGTTTCTGGTACTTGCTAATTCAAAGGCGTACTTCATTATTCTGTCTACCCCTCTTTTTGTAAAAATACTTTCCTGTACGACTAATTCATACTCTGTACCTTCATTCAGCTTTCCACCTATTGATGAGTATTCACCTTCATTGTTTTCTCTTACGATATAAAAGTCGATATCACCCGGGTCCCTTAGTGGAGAATTAATCCCTTGCAATAATCGTACAGGCCGCAAATTGACATATTGTTGAAAAGTCCGTCGTATAGGTACTAATAATCCCCAAAGTGAAATATGATCGGCAACACCCGGATATCCTACCGCTCCTAAAAATATGCTATCACTGTCACGCAATCTTTCCAAACCGTCATCTGGCATCATTTGTCCATGGTTGACAAAGTGTTCACATGAATAATCGTAATTTTTGTAATTGAGTTGAAAGCCACATGTAGCAGCCACTGTGTTCAACACTTTTACCGCTTCAGGAATGACTTCTCGTCCTATTCCATCTCCTGGGATATTTGCAATTTTATAAGTATTCATTAGTTTATTTTTGAAAAAAATTCAACATGTAATCCAGTGTCTCCTGAGGGGCTTCTTCTGGCAAATAATGTCCGCAGGATACTTCATGTCCAGTTACATCATCGGCCCATTTTCGCCACTCTGCGGGGATGTCATATTTTTTACCTACAAAACCATTCGCACCCCATAGACAGAGGAGGGGACACATTATTTTCTTTTTACGATCTAGATCTATTTGATCATGTTCAAGGTCTATCGATGCAGAGGCCCTATAGTCTTCGCAACTGGCATGAATAGTCTCAGGTGTAAGACACCGAAGATATTCGGCAAATGCTTCATCAGTAAAAGCTTCCTGATTTCGGCCCCATTGTCTGAATTTTTTATTTAGAAAATAGAGGGGATCTGACCCTATCATTTTTTCAGGAATATCGTAGGGTTGAATCAGAAAAAACCAATGATAATATGCTTTTGCAAATTCCATATCTGTGGTCTTGTACATAGTATAGGTTGGTGCTATATCCATGACAGATAATTTGCTCACTGCTTCAGGATAATCCAATGCCATACGGTGTGCTACTCTGCCTCCTCTATCATGCCCAGCCACAAAGAATTGGTCAAAACCTAAATATTTCATTAACTGCACCTGGTCATTTGCCATAACCCTCTTGGAATATGCTATGTGATCTTCGGTAGTAGGCGGTTTACTACTGTCTCCATATCCGCGCAAATCACTGGCAACGACCGTATATTTTTTAGCCAATTCGGAAGCGATTTTGTGCCATATAACATGAGTCTGCGGATAACCATGAAGCAAGAGCAGGGGAGGGCCGCTACCACTGTATACATAGTGAATGGAAACATCTCCAAGATCTAAGTCTGCATGTGTGAATTCGTCGAACATTATATCTCAATCAAGAATTTATTCATTTGATGCGGTCAAGGTGAAAGGTAATATATAATTATTTGTACGATTCATCTTAACCCCGAACTAGAAAGAATCACACTAAAGGCATCGTAAAATATAGCAACATCTGACAGTCAATAAGTGAGGAACTCGAGGTTGATTGATTGTAAAGTCAAGACGATTTTTTGTCAATTTGTCACAGACCGAAGTTGCTCATTGATTTTGTTTTGCAGTCTTTTAGCAACAAGATGATTGCCATCCAATACAAGCGCTTTGTCACTATAAAATGCCGCTTTATTGAGGCTATCCATTTCATAATATAATTGAGCGAGCACAACATTGGGTTTTGGAAATATTGATTCATCAAGTTCTGTCCTCAACTTGTTAGCTAATGAAAAAGCCTCTTCAGTTTTGCCCAATTCAATCGCCGAAAGCGCATGAAAACCTAAAATAAATGGATTCGACTTTTCTCTTTCGGATAATAGACGATTAATTGTATCATATGTTGCCTGTGGTCCATGTAGTGCATGTATAACTTCTAAATATTCTGCTTTGATGTGAATGTCAGCAGGATATTTTTTAACAAATTGTTTATAATTACTTTTAGAAAGATCAAGATGTTCTGATCTTGCATTTGGCGCAAAATCAGCGCTATTATTTCGTTGATTCATCACTCTAATGGACGATATAAAGACATCTAAAAGCAGCCTTTCATCTTTCGTTGAGTGATTATAATTAGATTCAATGAGATTCAAAATTTTATCCCTTTCAGAGCCATCCGAACTAATACGTCCTACTAAGCTTTGACCAATAAGAAAATCAGGGTCTTCTATAATTGCCTTTCTAAATGAGGCTTCAGCTAAAGTCCATTGTCCTTTGTCCAATATTTGCTCCCATCCTAAATGGTAATAATACCTGGCTGAGTCATTTTTTGTGCCGTAATCAAAGTTTGAATTATGAGTATTCGATGAATTGGCACATGACACATTAAATAGAATCATAAATAAGAATCCAGTGATTATAACGACCATCCCGATGGTCGTTAAACTGGTAGGTAGTATCTGCTGCTTCATAAGAACTTTATGGTCCTTTCTCATCACAGATTGTTATAATGACATTACCTTGTTTCAATCCTTTTTCTACGTATTGATGTGCATCAACCATATTTTCTAATTGATATCTTCGATCAATTACCGTCTTTATCTTACCATCGACCATTAACTGAGTCAGATAATCGAAGTCTATCTCTGTTGCCCCGGCTAAGGCAACTACAACATGTTTATCGGATGAAATTGAACTCCATATGGATCTCATCATTCCTGTAAACTTAGGATTGCCTAAAATGTAATATCCTTGAGGAGAAAGAGATCGAACAGTGCGTGTATAAGAGCACGTGCCAACGATATCTATAATGACATCATACATCTTATTGTTTTTGGTAAAATCTTCAATTTTGTAATCGATTACATGATCGGCCCCAATTGATTGAAGCATATCTAACTTTGTGCCGCTATCCACACAACTTACTTCTGCCCCATATAATTTTGCAAGCTGCACGGCGTAGGTGCCTATGCTTCCTCCCGCTCCATTTATCAAAACAGTTGTACCAGCTCCTACTTTACCTTTCCTAAGAAAGTGTAAGGCATTGATGCCCCCGGTGGGCAGGGTTGCAGCTTCTTCACATTTAAGGCCTTCGGGTACAATAGAAATAGCTCGAGTCGCATTCAAACAAACATATTCCGCGTAGCCACCAAATTTCATTCCGTTCTCGCCAAATACCCGATCTCCTTTTTTGAACCTGGTTACCTTGTCTCCGACAGATTCGACGACTCCAGACATTTCCTGACCGAGAATTTTAATTCGAGGTTTCAGAATACCCATATACAATCTGATCGGCAATGCTATCCATCCCGCTAAATCAAATCGGCGCATCTCACAATCTCCGGCCGTTACTGTAGCAGCGCATACTTTCACCAAGATTTCGTTGTCTTTTGGAACCGGTTTTTGTACCTCACGTAATTTGAGCACTTCCGGTGTTCCGTATTCAGTCCAGATTATAGCTTTCATATATTATTCTTCCATCAAGAGTAACCGTTTTTAAGCAGAAATAGAAAGTTAATGAATGAAATTAAGACTAAATTACTAATTGGAGAAACTGCTGATACTGATTAAATTGATACTAATTAACGGGTTGAGCGGTTGTAAAATAGTTTCGTAATGATCTATCTTCACAAATCTGTGAATTTTTATTTATTAGTGGAGTTCATAGCTCTGAAGGAGCGTTTATTTATCAGCCAAGGATGTAAATCCCTGGTCTGGAATTAAAGTATTTTTAGAATTGGCATTATTTTTTATAAAATCCTGCCAAAGGCAGGCGGGCATGACAATTCTAATTAATGTAATATGATTTAATCACTCAACGGATTAACTAATTTAACCTCAATAAAATGGTAGGTGAAATTGAGTTATAATGTAACGAAAGCAACTTTTGAATGAGTGTAATATGTTATTATTCTATTTTTCCAGAAAGGTTAATGGCCAATTCAAAGTAAAAGTTTATCCCTGGATTTGGTATTCCATCTTCTTTAAATCTGGATAAATGATCGATATAATCATTGTTCAATAGGTTATTTATACCGAATGAAAACAATATTGGATTGGCGTTGGTCTTAAATTCGATCTTAGAACCAACGTTTATCAGATTATAGCTATCTGTTGGCGTTTCAAATTGACCAATTCTATCTTGCTTAAACTTATGAATGTGTTGCAAGAAAATACTGCTTGAAGTAATTTTAGAATTACCATTAAATTTTGCACTTACTGTTGAATTTAACTTGACCTGCGGAATGAGTGGGAGGGCATTGTTATTTTTATCTTCTGCATACACTGCTGACATATTACTATCAATATGTAGCCAATGAATACTGTGTGGATGATGATGCATACCGATCTCTCCGCCAAACAATTTTGCATTTGTTTGAGAGAACTCAAATTCAGGACTATTTTCAATTGTTTTTCCTGTTGGCGATAAGAAAATATAATTACTTATTGAATTATAAAATGGCTGAATGGAGAATTCGATGTGATCGCCGTGAAAGTCATAAGAAAAATCAAGCTGTGTTGCATACTCATTTATCAAATCTCTGTTCCCTGTTTCATACCTGTTCGTTCCTTCATGTACGCCATCTGACAGAAGTTCTGAAGTGTTGGGCGCTCTGAATCCTCTTGAAAGATTTGCTCTGTATATGGATTTTCCTTTCTTATAAGACAATCCACTTGAAAAGGTGAATCCAGTAAAGGATCGGTCAAGATCAGGGACATTACTCGTAGTCATAGAATTAATCGTTCTATTATCAATTCTAAGTCCTATCAAAAATTGTAGTTGATTGTAATCCAGGTTGGAAATTGCAAAAAGCCCAAAATCATTTGTCTTTGCATCAGGGATTAAAATTTCTGCCCCATTATTCTTGTTTTCCTGGACCATACCCTGAGTCCCAATCGTTAGACTATAATGCTTTTTAAATACAGCGGAATTCCATTTCAAATTATAAGTAAATGTGTTCAATCGCATTCCCAGAGCTTGATTCTGTGTGTCATCTTCAAATTCTTGTCGAAAATTAGTGGTATAACCCAGTGTAGTTGACAATTTTGACTCTTTCAGAAAAAACAAATTTTCAAAAGAGACATTTTGATTATTTATATTTTGAAAAGGAAGTGTTATTGTTCTACTATTTGTACTCAGAAAGTATGGTTCTTCTGTGATCCCAAATTTATTTGAAAGCAGACTATATCTGATGTTTGAAATCCAATGATTAGTATTATATCCTAATGAACTCTTGATGTTTTTTTCATTAAATCCGGTATTGTTTATGCTGTTTGTATTGGGTATTTTAAAATTGGAATGTGATGAATGCGCTCCAAATAGATTGTACTTTAACTTGCCTTTATGTACTTTAACACCAAGTTGGTTTGAGAAACTGGAAGTGTTGGATTGATATTTCGATTTGGCTGATATATCTAAGGTGTTATGTCTTGAATATCTTTCGTCGACAAAATATAGCACTCCTCCTAAAGCATCGGATCCATATAATAAAGAGGCAGGACCTTTGATAACTTCTACGCTTTCAATGCCTATTTCTCCAACACCTAAGCCATGTTCTGCACCCCATTGTTGATTTTCGATTCTTATTCCTTGTGCGTATGTGACTATTCTATTACCAGATAATCCCCTGATTACGGGCTTCCCAATTCCTGGCCCGGTCGTATTTTGTGACAACCCCGGAATGTTGCTTATGGCTTCTGCAAGCGTAACAGATGAAGATTGTTGTAATTCTAAAATACTTTTTTTACTAATGCTTACGATATTATCCCTTTGTAATTTTCCGGTAGATGCTGAGATGACGACCTCTTTTAATTCTAAATGCGCGGGTACGAGGTAAAAGGTTTTTTGATATGTACTATCGACAATTATAATTTCGTCGATCGTCTCATACCCTACATATGAAATTTGAATGTGAATTTTATTACGCTCAAAATGCTCTATGTGAAAAACACCTTCATTGTCAGTCGTGGTTCCTGTATTTAGATCTACAAAATATACGTCTACCAACGGTAGAGGTAGGTTGTTATTTTTATCAAGAATAGTACCACTAAATATTTGTGCCTGCATTGTACAGGATAAAGCGAGTAATAAAAATGAGAATGGTAATTTAATCAATACGAATAATTTTTTGGTTAGTTTTCGTTGGCAAATGCGAATATTTAACTCTATTCGACTCTGTAACCAATAAAAAGCGCAAATCTACAATTCTTGTGTCTCTCATACATATAAGGTAGGCATTAATATCACTTATTCTTGAATTTTGCCAAGAGCGATATTTGCTATATTCAATGCTTGAATTATGCGTTATTCTGTCTTTGCATTTTATGTTCAAGAGATTTTTTTACTGTAGGCCATTCTTCTTTTATTATTGAAAAGACGACCGTATCTCTTAATAAACCATCCTTATCAATCTGGTGATTTCTTAATATTGCATCTTGTTTTGCACCTAATCTTGCGATCGCAGTTCTCGAAGGAATGTTATGCCAATGAGTTCTGAATTCTACAGCAATACATTGAAGTTTCTCAAATGCATATTGTAGAAGTAAGTATTTACATTCTGTATTGATACCGGTTCTCTGATACGATTTTGCATACCAGGTAGAACCTATCTCCACCCGCTTGTGTTGAGACATGACGTTCATATATCTTGTAGTACCTATTATTTTATTGTGCTCTTTGCTGATAATCGCAAAAGGAAGTGATTTGTCCTCTTCAAACTCTTGCAATGCCTTGTTGATATATTGTTGTGCGTTATTTTTATCCGGGACTGACGTATACCATAATTCCCAGAGATGGCCGTCTGATGCTGCTTCAATTATATCTTCTCGGTGTAATGCGGTTAAAGGACTTAGGGTGACCAGATTGCCTTCAAGTGTTATTTCTTGTAACCATTTAGCCATAAACTCAATCTTTAGTTTCATTAATAAAGACCAGAAATATAGAAAGTGTTCAAATATATATTCTGATCAAGTTCTTAGCGTATGCCTGTCATCTCCCAGCTTCCAAGCGAAATTGGAATATTTCCCATACTATTTAAATGATCGAAAAACTCCTTAAGCTGGAACTCTTTTTTATTAAGTTCTTTTATTCTTGCGAATTCTGCCAAAGATTTTTCTGCAAGATATTTTCCAGTTATATAACTCGTGCCATATCCAGGTTGTCTTAAATAGAGATGTTGCTCAAATATCAATAATTCTTTTTCTGTTTTCATCCAGCCTCTTGGCGTATATTCTGAGTGAATGCCGCCAGCTTCTGTCATAGTCATTTCATTAGCATGTGCATATAGTGATCCTAGGCCCCTGGCTGCTCTTTGAGCGATCATGATATAGACTATTTCCTTAACCCTTGGGTGATCATCATATAGTCCGGCTTGCATGAACATTTCTTCTACTGCTGTCGCGACACCTTCATTTCTTGAGTCAAATATATTATACAATAACGGTCCTCTGCGAACTTCACTTTTATGTGGTTCGATGTCCATTCGAGCTAATTCAAACCAATGATAGAAGTGGGAATAAAGAGGTCTTGGATCATGGTGCGCAGTGATCCAAAAGAAATTTCGACGATCCTCCGGTACAAACCGTCCCAAATGCACGCGTAACGCTGGTTCAAAATACTCCTTGACTGTGACTATATCATTTTGTTCTAAAAAGGCCATTAGGCTTTGGGCTGACTTTTCAGCTAATGCGTCATACGCATCTGGGGAATCTGCCGCCTTAAGTTGTGGCAAATGACGATTTCGATGTTCTTCAAGTTTAAGAGATGACCAGGCTCGAGCCAGTTCCCGTTTTAAGAGCAATACTTCGTCTTCCCATGTCAGGGGGACAAGATGTACATTTTGAAGATACCATGAGTAATTCTCTTTGCCGATGCCCGATGGTCCTGTTTTAGAACTCGATTTATTTGCTAACCATACGGCTAACTGATCGGTACTTGAAATCGCAAGATTGATAGCGTTTACAATATCCCTGTGTTCCCGGATCCCAGAGTGATTCTTGAATTCTTTCAGATCTGCGCTCTGTTGTTGAATCGTTCGGATACCTGCAATCCATAAATCTTTTGCGTTTCCGGTTAAATTGCGTTTAGCTTGTTCATTTAAGGGTGTGATAATGCGCAAGTCATTTAGTAAGCGCTTTTTTTCAGGTGGACTCAGTGGAAAAGTGTACGTCCATATCTCAGTTGTCATATGATGAGTAGGTCCTTCATGCGCAGGTACATCACTGCGATGATTCCACACAGACTTATAGAAGGCCGGATCTCGAACCCAGGGCTTCAGGATATGATGATTAAAATCGTATCCGTTCATCTCTGCCCAGACTATCTCCCAATCAACTTTTTCATGAATCGCCCATCCAGAAGTATCTATGGCATTTAATCTGTTTTGCAATAACTGAAATTTTGGCCATCTCTGCTGAAAAGTTTTCGATGTGTAATCTGGTGCACCATTCAGTAGGGGAGGTCGTTCAAAATTTCTCCAATCTTTAAAAAGCTGGATTAGTTGATCGTAGTTGTTTTCTTCGGTTTGTCCTGTTAGCCCAGTCGCGGATGAGCTTGAAAGAAAGAGGATTAATAAGATGAGAATTGAGAATATTGTTGATTTATTGTTCATGTCCCTTATTTAGAATTGTCTTTTGGTTAAATGATATCTAAGAAATATAGTTTATTAGAATTGAATGCTTTTATAAATCCATTAATAAGATCTGTGCTGTTAATAAGCACATGGTCCGATACATGAAAATTTATAATTCAAGTTTTTTTCCTTTTCCTGGGCTTTCGATCTGGAAGTTCTTTAAGTGTAATCCTAACTAATTCACTCAACCATAAGCGATCTTCTAATTTATCTTCAATTAAAAAGGAGGGTCTTGCTCCTGGATAGGCTGGTGCTTCAACTACATCATCGGCCAGGTATGATCGACCTGATTCTGTGGGTTTAATAAATAGTTTATTATCACAAATCAGCCCGAAGAATTTACCGTCAGAATAAATTCCGTAATCTCCAAACATCTTGCGAGCCGTAACTATTCCTGCATTTTCAATTTGATCTACAACAAAATCAATAAATTCTTGATCACAAGCCATATATATTCTTTAAAAGATAAAGTAATGATATGTTTCTCATACCATTGACAAAAGACCATAAAAATGCAACTAATTCTCGTGATTTGGTATACCTAAGGCCTGGTTAAAGACTGATAAAGTAAAAGAAATAAATTATCCTCCTTTTGGAAGTTGCGGGACACGTCCAGAATTATTTATTTTTAACCTGTAAGACTATCGTGATTTTATCTTTTTATTTTTGAAATTGTCTTCCTGACAGAAGTAGTAGGCTTGCCCATGTCTTCAATCGCAAGGGACACCGCAGATTTAATCATTGCCGTTACATCTTTATTTCTATATTGATTCTTACCTGTAATAGGGATATGTCTTATGAACTTTCCGGTTCCTTTCAATAAATTTGCAGGATCATCGAGCAATGTTCCTCTGTTGAATCCTAAATTCAGATGATTGGTATAGATCGGAATCATACAAAAACCATCTGACATTTTATCTGAAATGGAAAAAAGGGATGTTAACGCATGGGTATGATATAATAGCTCATTACAGTCAGGACATAGCTCTATAATAAATGATCTTAAGTCCGTGTACAACTCTATTAATTCCTGATTTTTGAAGTCAAGAAAAAATTGAAAATCGGGATGTATGTCTCGGTGACTTTTCATGTATGTTTATAATTTTTGTGATGATCAAAATTTGGAAAATAGTTGCCTAAATCTGTCCCAGATAAATTAAAGTGATAATATTAGTTATTTGGAATGACTAAGTATGGACAATTCTGACAACATTTAAATTAAAGAAAAGAATCGAAGATAATAATGATAATATTATTGAAAGTTTTCATAAACGATCAATCCAACTCCTCTAATAAATTGCCAAGATTGAGTCTTTTTGTGAACATTTGGATAGAACCATCAGCATTGTAATTCCAAAATTGCTTAGGTCTGTCCCAATAAAGTTCAACACCATTTCCATCCGGGTCGTCCAAATATAACGCTTCAGAAACACCATGATTACTTGCACCGGTTAATGGATAATCCGCACTCAAAAGTCGATTATAAATATAGGCGAGATCTTTACGAGTTGGATATAATATAGCTGTGTGAAAGAGACCTACACTATTTACTCTTGATTTCGGCATATTTTTGCTGTGCCAGGTGTTTAATCCGATATGATGATGATAGCCACCTGCTGAAATAAATGCTGCTTGGGTTCCGTATCGGGTCGTTAATTGAAAGCCTAGTAAACCTTTGTAAAAAGCTAATGAACGTTCTAAATCAGCAACTTTCAAATGTACATGTCCTATCCTGGTTTGGCTGGGAATAATGTATGGATCACTCATATGATTATCCTGTTTAAAGTTAAAGATTTGAACGAAATATTAAATGTGTTGTTTGGACGTGTAATTTAAAGTGTTTTACTTAATCCCAACTGAAGATGATTATAATTCATCCACCAGACCTGATCCAATAGAGTTTGCCTATTAGTGACGGAGGTTTCTTCGGTCGTATATTCAAATGTCTGCCCACGTATGGATAAGTTAATGAACAATCCGCTTGAACTAATAGCATAATCAATTCCAAATACTAGACCATAAATCACCGGGTTGATAAATGCAAATTCTATATGCTCCGATCCAATGGGAATATTAATATCTCTGGTGAATAATATTCCCGCATTAAATCCTATGAAGGGGCGAAAGGCTTTTCCGGGCCGACCAATATATTTTAATTCTGCAATCAATTGATTATGGGAGGTGTGGGTTTTAATTATACTTGTGCTGAATCCATCATCTATTGCTAAGCTGAAAGGGGTGCTGGCAATTGACATATGAATGCCTGCTGTTATTTTGGAAATTAGACTGTATTCCACGTCCAATCCTATTCCCCAGGAGTTACTGAATTTGAATTCCTGAGGACCTAATCCCCTTGATTCTTTGAAATACCAAAGGCCTTCGTCAAAAGTACCCGTTCCAGAAAGACCGAGACTTAACTTAAATTTATTATCCTGGGAAAAGACATGACTACTAGTTGTGAAAAGAATATAGACTAAAATTATTATGCGCTTTCTATTTTTCACTATATCTATTTTAACTCTTAGTTGACTTAAATATAATACTCCGATTTGTTTAATTAAAGAAATATGACCCGTACTGATGAATTGGCTATCATCGGGATTAAGTCGTTATCAATCTTCACATTCTTCAACAATGTGATAATGTTGGATAATCCTCTCAATTATGGTGACCAATGTTATGGATCATCTAAAGTTAACGAGAAAATTATATTTGAAGAAGAGAAAATTTATGGGATAAAAGAGCGTAGAGATTAATGATTTAGGAATCTTGAAATTCGCTTTCTATAATTGAATTTCTGTAACGGTCATATATGCTCCTTTTTTTGTCTTATGTCCCAGTGGATATGAATTTAACAAGGTCAGATTTTCACTTTGTAATAAATCGACGAGTGCGGCATTTTCTTTTTTTAGATCTATACTAAATCCCAGTTCTTCATTTGTCGTCTTCAATATTGCTTTAAAAAATTTGCCTCCCGGGACTATCTCACCAGACACAAATTCATCGGCATACCAATCAGCAATTAAGATACTATCTGAGGAGGTGTGTTTTTTCAGCTCACCTAAAGTTTTATGTATGTCCTTCTCTTGTAAATATAAGGTCACTCCCTCCCATAGAAAAATAGTTTTTAGCTTGGGATTATATCCATTATTCAGCAATTTTTCTGACCAGCTCTCTTTGCTAAAATCCACATCTATAAATGTCACATGAGTGGCATCAATTCCTGCTTTTCTTAATGATTTTATTTTCAGTTCCTGCGTTTTTTTCTGATCAACCTCAAAACATTTTATTTCGGGCACATGCATGAGACCGTAGCATCTGGTGTCGTATCCGGCTCCCAATATTATAAATTGCTTCGTAGTCTTTTTATGCTTTTCTATGATGTTGTTTATGTACAAAGACCTTTTTGTTATTATTGCACCAATACTTTCATAGCCATCTTCATATAATTTGGGATAAAGCCAGTTTTCACCTGTTAGTTTATATCTGATCCAAAGCGGAAACTGTGTCGACCAATTACCTGCCACAGAGGCATTGGGCAATTTTTTAATTAGTTTATTTGCTGCATCGTCCTTTACCATTCCAAATTGATGCATGGACCAACGACCATTGATCACTTCGATCGCGGTGCCAGATACACCCAATCTCTTGCTTATATATATCTGTTTGAAAGAAATTAATATGACACCCATTAAGGCCAAGGGAATAAACAGGATTTGCAAGAGTATGTAGATAAGTGTCGCTATTATTTTCATCAATGACTTATTCGCAGGATGTTAACCAAATATAGCGAATTGATAGTCTTTATTATAGCATTGTTCTATGCTTAGTGATAATTGAAAAACTTAGTAAAAGTATTTAGTCGAATTTCAAAAAATCTATTGACTAATTTGATTGGGAGCGTCAAATAATTTATTCGTTCTTATCTTTTTAATAAACTGAGTCGGTGTCAGACTTGAAAATGACTTAAAGTCGTGTATAAAATGAGCCTGGTCAAAATAATTTAATTCATAGGCAATATCCGAAAGATTATTGTCCGGTTTTTTCTGACTTAGATAATTCCGTGCCGCCTGAAATCTAATTAATTTGGAGAGCATCTTGAATGTGATACCTGTATTATTAAGAATAAGTCTTTGAATGGTTCTTTCTCCTTTATGCAGTACGCGAGATATCTCTTTTATATTTTTTGTGCCATTGTTAAGTTTTATATATTCCAATAGTGGTAGTACACGATTGTCAATTGATTTTACTGTCTTTAATTTATTATATAGGAAATACT